>WQVY01000082.1 GCA_009785605.1 Defluviitaleaceae bacterium
GTTTAAGTTTGTGCTTTTCGCACCTTCGCCTGTAGCATAACATACATAAGGTGACAGCAGCGCGTCATGTTATGCACGAATATTTATTTTTTATTTTTTCAATACGAACAAGAAGCTCATCACGTATATGCCGTGGCTCTAATACCTCCACCGCTGTGCCGTATGAAAGTATATAGTCGTATATCCACCCGCCCAAAGCTGTACGCAGGGTTAGTGAGCCGTCTTTATTAACAGTTATATCCGATTCTGCAAACTCGTCATAAATCCTATATTTCGCATTTTGTGAGATAAAAACTCTAATCTCTATAAACTCTGGCGCTGGCGGTTCATCCATCGACGCAATTGTAGGGATTTCATACTCGCTACTATTAAATGGTGTACCCACAACAACCATGTTGCTAATGCGGTTAAACTTGAATACCCTATAATCGTTTTCTAGCAAACAGTATGACTGTAGATACCACGCCTTTGATTTGAACGACAATTTAAGAGGATGTACTTCACGCCCTTTGGATTCCCCAAACGGGCTTAAATAGTCAAAGGAAACGGAAACTTCACTGATTATGGCGTTTTTGAGCATATCAAACTTCGCATTATCTACCGCACTATGCCCCCAACGGGAAAAATCTACCTCTATCCATTCCTTGTTAGTATCATCAAAAAAGCTTCGCAGTCTGCTAAGTATTTTCTCTGTTTCTATAAGCCCTGTAGCCGACATGCTTTGTAACGAAAACAAAATTTGTTTTTGCTCGTCCTCAGAAACAAAGGCTTTATTTAACAGGAAACTGTCTTTAATAAAAATCCCACCACCTTTGCCCTGTGTGGTGTATATAGGTATCCCTGCTGTTGTTAGCGTGTCTATATCTCGCAAGATGGTGCGCTTGGACACTTCAAAATGGGTAGCTAGCTCGTTTGCGGTTGTTTGCTTTTTGTTCATTAGAAGATACACTATTTCGAAAAGCCGGTTGATGTGCATTTGTTCTCCTCCTGAAAAACTTTTACAAAACGCATGAATCGGGCTTAACGACGAAGATGAAGTCTAAAAATACTGATAATAATCCGTTTTAATCATCCCATTAAACAGCTTGCGCTTGGCGCGGGCTGTTTTTTTGTATGCAGTCTCGAAAAACTCGTCTGGGGTTAGTACATATACTGCCCAGCTTGTACGGTTAAAGATACGCCCAAGCTCTGCATACAAGCGCTCGGCTTCGCGGGCATCGCTTAAGCGTTCGCCGTATGGGGGATTTATTATGGCTATGCCTTTTTCGGCGGGGAGGGTTATGCTTGCGGCGGGCTTAACTTCGAAGCGGATACAGTCGTCTACACCTGCCAGCTCTGCATTGGCTTGGGCCAGCTCAATTGCTGCGGGTGAAATGTCCGAGCCGTAAATTTCTGGCTCTACGTTTGTGCGTATGGCGGCATAGGCCTCTGTCCGCGTGGCTTTCCAGTAGTTTGCTGGTATGTTGGGCCATGCTTCGCTTGCAAAGCTTCTTGCCAGGCCTGGGGCTATGTTCTTGGCACGCATTGCCGCCTCTATGGGCAGGGTGCCGCTTCCGCAACATGGGTCCATAAACACCTGGCTTGGCTTGTGGCGTGCTATGTCTATCAGGGCAGCGGCCATAGTTTCCTTGAGCGGGGCCTCGTTGGAGCGTGCGCGGTAGCCCCTTTTGTGAAGCCCGCGCCCTACACCGGTGGTATCCAGGGTCACGATGGCTATGTCTTTATGCAAGGACACACGGATGGTAAACTCCGCACCGGTTTCTGCAAACCAGGAGACTTTGTATTTCTGCTTTAACTTTTCTACCACGGCTTTTTTGGTGATGGCCTGTACATCCGGGGTGCTAAAAAGGCCGGATTGGACAGACTTACCGGTTACGGTAAACTTGCCGTCTTTTGGGATCCACTGGTCCCAGGGCAGGGCCTTTACCTGCTCGAAAAGGCTGTCAAACGTCGTGGCCGGGAACTCGCCCATCTTTATTAGCACCCTGTCTGCACTTCTTAGCCAGATGTTGGCGCGGGTTATTGCCGCGGGTAGGCTTGTATTTTCTTGTGGGGTAAACTCCACACGGCCATCGAAGCACTTTATGTTGGTAAATCCTAAGCTAGTGACTTCCCACTTTACTATCGACTCCAGCCCAAAGGCGGCTGTGGCTATTAGGTTTTGCATGTCTATCTCCATTCTAAGGCTTTGTGCAAAGTAAGCAGAAAATTGGTTTTGATACAATTGGTAAAGGCGATAAATGCAGTACGCACCTTATTCCACTATACGTATCTGCCCCCAAGACACTGTAGGGTCGCCGGCCCTCCATGTATGAAACTCCCTAACCGGAATCGGCGCTACTGCTATCTCGTTACTGCTTCGCATCGATGTTAGCTGCCCGGGGACAGTCAAGGTGTCTATCTGCTCATATCTGATTTGCAAGTTGTCTCGTATAACCAGCCGTACTTGTGTAAACTCGTCTGGGCTTATGTTGCCGGCTTCATCACCTGCAACCAGGGCAATGTGGCTTCGCTGGTCTGCCAGCACTTGCATGTCGCCCATATTTTGCAGGTACGCGGTCAAATCATGTGAAGCTATTACATTCCCGCTTTCTGTTTCTATATACAGCACTAGGGAAGTAACCATAAGCTCCGGGTTGCCGTTGGTTTGATTTCTAAAATAGGTATACAGGCTAACGGTTGTGGGCATGTTTGTCCCGGAAGTAATGTTGCGGCTGTTGTGGTAAATAAAGCGGCCGCAAAGCTGGTCTGCCAGGTTAAAATGCATAAGCTCACCGGTTGTGATAGTGTCGCCGCTGGCAGTAAAGGTGAGTGTATAATTATCTTGTAACGGCAAGGTCATAGCCGCAGCAAAGCGCCCATCACCAGACGTGCTGGCCACGGCACCTATTGTCTGCCCCGCATGGCCCCTGGCTGTGACACTTATAGCGTCTGCCGGGTTGTGTTCCCTAAGATTAAACGACACTTCTACATCCACAGTTGTAGTTGACGCATGGAAGGCATGGATATGCACTGTCTCGTCAAAGGTTGCCCTTGCGCTTCGTGCAATTTCTTCGCTAACCTCGTCTAGGCGGCCTTGTACTTCCCACAGTGTGCCACGGGTATGTTGTGCTTCGTGGAAGTTGTTCACCTGACTGTTGGCGATATGGTTAATTTGCATCTCAAGGCGCGATATACGGCGGTTGGAGCTTATGCTAATAAATAGCAGTGCAACAATGCCTATTAATAAAAACACCATATATTTAGGTTTTTCGGTCATCGTAGTCCCTCCTTTATTGCACTCAGCCCAATTGCGAGGGGTGCTTGAAAAAGAAATCTACCCGTGGTTCTAGGAATTTGAACTCGTGGTTATCTTTCATAAAAAACCTCATGGGCTTGCGGATATGCTCCCAACTCCAAATTTCATCGCCAAAGCACAAGTACTCTGCAACGCGCTGTGTCCCTTCCGGGGCGAAGGGGTGCAGCAGCGTAGCCGCTACCCGCACTGCGTGGAAGGCATCAAGCAGGGTCTGTGCCCGCATGGCGGTTGCGTCGCCGCCTTCCTTGTCTATGGCGTCTGCGGCTTTTGTTTGGGCAACCCACGCCTTGTTTGCTTCACGCAGGTACACATCCATCAAGTCTATTACCTTAGAAAACTCGAAGCGGTACATTGCCCACTCATGCTCTGTTATCGTGGTATTGGCGGTGGCTGTTGTTTCTGCACTTGGCTCGCCTTGTGGCAGCGTGCCGCCAAAATATTTTTGCAAACTATAGAAACACGACCGTGTTAGCCGGTTGAATACATTGGTTAGGATATTGCCCTCTGCCAAGGTAGCGTCAAAGCCTTCTGCGGCTTTCCCTTCCAGCACAGCTTTGGGGTTGAAACTGCCGCTGTTGCTTTGCAGGGCCATGTGAGCAAAGTGCATCCGCAGTTGTTCTTGTGTGTAGTGGTCCAAAAATTGTGCTGCACCTGGGGGCTTTACGGCACCACTTGTGCTGGCCTTCTTGCCCAAGTAAAGCGCATGACGGTTGGGTACGATTACCGGCAGGTTTGTCATCTTGTCGCGGTCGGCTATCTCGTTAAAAGCCATCCACATACCCATCTCCGCAATGGCATAAAAGTAAATATTGTCCTCACCCACAAACTGATATTGCCGTGCGTCTGGGCTAAACCACCAGTCTTCCCAGCCGTTTGTGCTGCCGCTTGTTTGCTTTAGATATGCCTGGGTAAAGGAAATTGGTGCCCACAAGGACTCCGGCCACACCCAAAATGTCTGGCCATGTATCCCGTCTTTTTCTGGCACAGGAATGCCCCATTTTACATTTCCGGACAACCTAAAGGGTACCAGCGTAGTGCCGGTACGAAACCTTATGCCGTGGGCGCGTAGTACTGCACATGCTTCCTCGCGGTCTTTTAGGGTTTTTAATGTGATTGTTGCGGATTTGTTTTGTTCGTTGATATCTAGTACATGCTCTGGCATTTCCGTACAGGCTTTGCGCAGATTGTCGAAGTCTTCGGTTTTTACTAAGATGGCAGGGTCTTTTAGGAAATCATCTATATATGCCAGCATAAATTTGCGGCTTATGCCTTCATCTCTTAGCTGTGTTTGGCGCTCTTTTAACTCGTATGCAAAACGCTCCAGGTCAAAGTACCAGTTTTTTACCGCACGTAGTGTTGGTGTCTTGCCGGATGTTACTGCTATAGGCGCTATCAAGTCTTGGGGGTTAAACTGGTGGCCTAGGCCACATTCGCTTGCATAGGCCTTTTCTGATTTACATCCTACAATGGGGCAACGGCCTTCTACTTGCCTGTCGTTGAGTACAGCGCCGGTTTCGTCGTCATAAAACTGCTGCACTTCCTCTATGCGCAGGTAGCCGCCCTTGTGCAGCGTCTCAAATACCCAATTAGAAACCTCATCGTGAATCTCCCCTGCTTCGCCAAGGCCAGAGGCGGCGTATAAGTTGTGGTATATACCGCATGTTTCAAACTCCGCCTTTTGCGATAAGTGGTTGGACTCTACAAAGTCGCGGATACTGCCTGTATACCCATCTTTGACCAGTGCCTCGTATTTGACCTCTGGGCCCGCGCCGTAGCAGTCTGTACCGGATACGAAAATTACGTTGTCTTTGCCTATGCGGTCACGCAAAAACCGCGCATAAATATCTGCATGTATATGACAGCCATATACATGGCCAAAGTGAAGTGTCTTTTCACCATAAGGCATACCACCTGTTATTACGGCACGTTTTGGGAAATATGGGACTGTGGACATTTTTATCACTCTTTCCGGATTTTTTTCAATATTAGCATATTGTTAGGATACAAGCGACTTTTGATACGGAATAATTCGCAATAACCAATATAGACGAATGCAGCACAATAATGTAAACTCACAGTACGACATAAAACGTATACGGAGGTAAAAAATGAGCATTATTCGCGATGCATCCCTGGCCACTGCAGGGATTAAGAAAATCGAATGGGTAAAGGGCTTTATGCCGGTCTTGACCCAAATCAAAGAGCAATTTGTCAAAGACCAACCTTTTAAAGGTATGCGCATAGCCATATGCCTTCACCTGGAAGCAAAAACCGCCTACCTGGCCCAAGTGTTGGCCGCAGGTGGTGCAGAGGTAGCCATCACCGGCAGCAACACCCTGTCTACTAAAGACGAAATATGTGCAGGGCTTGCCGCAGATGGCAAGATAAAAGTATACGCCATACACGACGCTTCAGAAGAAGAATACTGGGACCATCTCAAGAAAACCCTAGAGTTTAAGCCCCACATTATAGTAGACGACGGCGGCGACTTAGTAACTCTGTTGCACGGCGAGTTGTCTGCTTGCGCAGAGAACCTACTGGGCGGCTGTGAAGAAACCACAACAGGCATTAACCGCCTAAAAGCCCGCGTGCGCGAAGGCAGCCTAAAATTCCCGATGATGGCCGTAAACGATGCGGATTCTAAGCATCTTTTTGACAATGTTCACGGTACGGGTCAATCTGTATGGGATAGTATTATGTACACAACCAACGTAATGCTAACAGGCCGCGATGTAGTAGTTGCCGGTTACGGCTTCTGCGGCAAGGGCGTGGCAATGCGCGCCAAAGGGTTGGGTGCCAGAGTAACCGTTACAGAAATAAACCCATGGCGGGCAATGGAGGCCATAATGGACGGCTTCCGCGTCATGAAAATGGACGATGCCGCCAAGATTGGTGAATTCTTTGTAACAGTTACAGGCTGTAAAGACGTAATTGTTAAGCGCCACTATGAAGTAATGCGAGACAATGCGTTCTTATCCAACGCCGGGCACTTTGACATAGAATTCTCTAAAACAGACCTGGCCGAAATGGCAACAAAAATAGAAAACCGCCGCCCATTTATAGAAGGCTACCACCTACCCGACGGGCGCGTGCTTAACGTACTGGCCGATGGCAAACTAGTAAACATAGTAGCCGGCAACGGCCACCCAGCAGATATCATGGACATGAGCCTGGCACTGCAAGCCATGGGATGTAAGCATATAGCCGAAAACGGCAAAAAAATGGCCCCAGACTTGTACAACGTGCCCCTAGAGCTGGACCGCCAAATTGCAATGATGAAATCCGCAGCTATGGGCCTAGGGCTGGATGTACTAACCCAAGAACAAGAAGAATATATGAATGGTACAGGTGACTAATATATAAACTATGTAACTTTCCTAGCCGGTTCCAATTGGTTGCAACTTGGAACCGGCACTACATATGAGCAAGGGGGATTTATTAATGTTTTGTTCTGCCTGTGGTAGTAACTGTGCATCTGCATCCAGCTCATTTTGCCCAACATGTGGCGCTAGACTACATGCTGCGGCAGCCGCTTCACCGCAAAGAGGCATTGCGTATATACCGCCCAACGCCGCCAACAATGAGGCCCCAGGCAAGATATTGTTATTGGTTACGGGGATACTATTTATCGTTTTTGGTGTGATTAATTTTTTCATGGGCGGGCTTTTGGCAATATTGTCTGTTGCACTTGGTACGTCATTTGAATCTATGTTTGATATTTTACTTCCATTTTATTCAGTGCTAAGGGGTAGTTATAGCTTTGTAATTGGTATTTTGGGGATAGTATATCGCGCACGCCCCCAAAAGGCCGGCCTATGTAAAATCTTCGCAATTATAAGCATCGCACTCAATGTACTGGACATAATCTTTGGATTAACTATTGCTGGGACTGGGGCTGTGGACGGTACTTTCTTTGTAACAGTAGTGGTTATGGCCTTACCTGCATTGGCGATACCTTCTGTTTACTTTTTGGGTGCAGTTAAAAATCACAATGCAAAAATCAGCAATGCAGAAGCCATGCCAGGAGGCCACTATGCAGCGCCGCCATCTGTATCCGCTCCGCGGCCAATGTACGCGTCAGTTTCTGCCCCAGCACAGGCCGTTTCTCAACCAAGGG
This sequence comes from Defluviitaleaceae bacterium, assembly GCA_009785605.1. Classification (GTDB taxonomy): domain Bacteria; phylum Bacillota; class Clostridia; order Lachnospirales; family WQUN01; genus WRAN01. The sequence continues at coordinate 7,416 of WQVY01000082.1, forward strand.
CAATGACTATGCCCGTACAAACACCCCCAAAAAGAGCAATATTCGAGTTAAGAGATTACAACGGTAATATAACATTCCGCATCGTTGACGAAAAATGCTACGACACTAACAACACATGGCTATTTACAAAACACGACGGCAACCTATACGATGCCACAGGCCGGTGGCGGTACGAAATCCACGGTGACAGAGTATATGACACCAACGGCAACTGGGTGTATACAGTGCACCAGTATGTTTGAAGAGGGGCCAACTAATGAGTTTAGAAGCCTTTACGGGCAGAGCGCAAGCGTATACAAAGTCTCGACCAAGCTACCCCGTTGAAGCTATTGGCTATATTAGCGAAATAATGCCGCAAAATACCATCATCGCTGATATTGGTGCAGGAACAGGAAAATTTACCGAACTTCTTGCCATACATAATTATGAACTTTATGCCATTGAGCCCAATGCAGATATGCGAGAGCAACTTACAATTGCACTTGCTACATTCCCGAATGTAAAAATCATTGATGCGACAGCGGAAGCCACTACGCTTGCCAACCAAAGCATTGATGTCATAACCTGCGCACAGGCGTTAAACAGGGTGGATATAAATATGTTTCGTACCGAATGTCGCAGAATTGGGAGGGCAAACCCTCTAGTAATTTCTTTGTATAACTACGAACGCGACAAAACTCATAGTGTCTTGAGATATGAAAAATCCACAACTGCTTTTTACAAAAATCCAATAATTCGAGAGTTCCCAAACCCAATTTACTTTACGCGAGACAGGTGGTTGCAATACCATCTGTCTATGGAGGGTGTTCCACAAAAATCTGATGCAGAACATGAAGCTTACTTTGCACAACTCAACGAAATATTTGACCAGTCTAATGAAAATGGGGTATTGCTGCTTGATTTTGTGACAAATGTGTATGCGGAACGGATTGGATAATATAGTGTTGTTGTATTATGGTTGATGATAATACGGGCGTTTGGATGGTGAGGTTGATACAATAACACGCCATGAGGAGGAAAGTATGGACGACATTAAAAATTATGGTTCATTTGTCAAAATTGAGCCAATTTTAAAAGGTATGTCTGATGATAGGAAGTATTGTGTTACCACCACGAATGGAACAAAATACTGTTTGCGAATTGCATCTGCTGAAAAATTCGCAAACCTAAATCATCAATATAAAATCCTTAAGCAGGTTTCACAAATCGGCGTACCGATGTGCCAACCAATAGACTTTGGAAAATGCAAAGATGGCGTATATACATTGTACTCTTGGATTGAAGGAGAAGATTTAGTAACAGCGTTACCAAAACTTACTGAAATTGAGCAATACAAATTAGGGTTAAACGCTGGCCAAATCCTGCGCTTAATACATTCTATCTCCAAGCCAGACAATCAAAACAACTGGGAAATTGAATATAACTATAAGGTTGATAAAAATATAAAACAATATCGTGATTTTGAAATAAAATTTGATGGTGGGGATAATTTTGTTAGATACATTGAGCAAAACCGTTATTTATTAAATGGGCGACCTCAATCCTTTAAGCATGGTGATTATTCTGTTAGAAATATGATGTTATGCAATGATGGGCTAATAATTTTGGACTTTGAAAATTATGGCTACAGCGACCCATGGGAGGAATTTAAAAGAACTGTATTTAGTGCGGAGATAAGCCCGCATTTTACTACTGGGCAAATTAACGGTTACTTCAACAATAATGTACCGCCAGAGTTTTTCAAACTGCTTGCATTTTATATTGCAACTACTTATATCCCCGTACTCCCTTGGGCTGTTACAATCAACAAGCAGGAAGTTGATTACATGCTGAAAGTATTAAGCAATATTACATTATGGTTTGACAATATGAAAAACCCAATACCAACATGGTATTTAGGGGATTTTAATTAAGATTTGTACTTTACACGAAAGTTCGATTAATCGCGTTATGGTTCTAGTCTCGTGTTCATGTGCCGCAGAAAGGGTGCAAGTGTAAGCGCGATCTTTAGCAAGTATATCGTTTTATTGAATAGATTATCTAAACATCATGCCCTTGCAACGTAGAAAGTCCAGAATAAGGTTGTTTAACGCTTCCAGTAACTGTATCAATGTTACTGTCAAGACAGGGGTAATGACGTTGAGTTTAATACAAATACACAATACCCTTAGAAGTTAAAGTCTGCGACCAGTTTAACCAAACTGAGCGCAGACTTTAACTTTTTTTCATTAATTTGTGTACATCGCAGACTAAGTCGAACGATGAGATAGCCATTTTACTACAATTGCTTCAAATTATTCCTTTGTTGTATAGCCAATTAAATGAGAAACAGTTCAGCCCGAGCCAAAAATAGCGGACGCTTCAACGCTTTTTGGCGACAGGCTGGACTGATTTCGAATTAATTGGCTATAGCAATCCATAGTTCTGGCTGGTAAGTCGGGACATCAATAGTTGTGTCCATCGGAAATACTTGTGCTGTAATGAACTTATCTTGTTTATACCCGCTTGTTGGAAGCCAATCACTCAATACGCGGAGATGCAACTCACTTGTGCAATCGTGAGGCTGGATATTTCACCATCCAAGTTGTTTTCGATATAATCGACAACCTTGTTCATACGGTCAAGAAAGTCCATTCAAAAACCTCCTTTCTATTAATATTTTAGAGGAAGCTTTATTTATTATCGACACATTTATCGTGCAATTTTGTGTGATGTACTGCAAGAAAGACGCTTATCTGTTTTATGTAAATGCTACAAAGCAGTCAATACAGTACCTTAACACGATTGCTTATGTAAAGAGATTTTGTTTACAGGGCTTTACGTGGTATACACCATGCTGTATAATATATATAAAAAAATATTGGAGGTCTTTTTATGGCACAAACAACCGCAAAACAATCAACATCAATAAATGTAAGAGTGGATGAAGAAGTCAAAAGGGATTTAGATTTTTTACTTGATAAGCTGGGCCTAAATGTTTCGGTAGTTGTTAATATGCTTTTTCGGCAGATGATAATGGACGAAGCCCTACCTTTCCAGCCAAAATACAAGCGCAAGCGACTAACAACAGAAGAACGCTTGAAAAATTACACTGGCGATTATAAAACCGAAGAATGGGACACAGGTGAACCCATAGGCAGAGAGGTATTTTAATGGCTTATATTCCGAAACAAGGCGATATAATAAAAATGGACTTTAACCCAACTAAAGGACATGAACAGCAGGGACGCAGACCAGCCCTTATAGTTAGCAATGCCAGTTACAATAAATTTGCTCGTGGTGTGGCTATTGTATGTCCTATAACAAATACAGACAGGGGCTTTCCGTTGCAACCTAAACTTGACGATAGGACTA
>WQVY01000083.1 GCA_009785605.1 Defluviitaleaceae bacterium
ATGCGCACCCCACAAGATTTTGGCATCCCGTTTCCCAACGACCTGCCTAACGTGCCAACGGGCCTGGGCCTTATGTATGTTGCACATGCAGACGGCATAGTAACAATAGGCCACGGCGGCACCTTACAACATCATACGGAGTTTTTGCTGGACTTTGACAACGGTATTGGCGTATTCGTGTCCGGCAACAGCATAATGGCTTCTGCTGCATCCACACCCATAGCCAACGCAATACTAAGGGCAGCCGTAGAAGAAAAAACCGGCCAAACCCTACAGCCATCAGACCCAAGAAACCTAGCACCCGTAACAAATGCACAGCAGCTAATAGGCTTTTACAACTCCATGCACCTTACCGGTACGCTAGAAATAGTACTATGCGAAGACGGCAACCCACAAATATTGGGCATCCCAGGATTGCCAATACCCCTACCCCTTACACTAGCCCAGGACGGCAGCTTCGAGTCCTTCGCAGGGAGATTCTGGTTTCAAGAAATAGAAGGCATTATGTTTATGTTTATAGGTACAAACTTTGGCCATACCATGGTTGGCGAACGCGTATACATCGAGCCGGTATCCCCATCGTTTGCGTGGGCAGGTGTATACCAGTCGCATGACGACAATGGCAATGTAAGCACAATGACAGTAAACGTAAACGAAAACGGGCTTGCCTATGTCGAACAATACGGCATAATGTTTATGATAAATGAGGTTGACGCAAACAACTTCCATGCACCTGGTAGGATACGATTATTTGGCTCTATATTCGAGTTTGGCATGGACGGCGACACCGCATATGTAAGATACAGCGGCCATATTTACACAAGAGTAGCGGACGTACCGGCACCAGAAGCACCGGCAGAAACAAGCACCCAATCACAGTTGCGCTTTGTAATAGGCGATACAGCATATACAATCAATGGCACCACACGCCATATGGAAAGCGCACCTTTTATGGACACCACATACGACCGCACAATGGTACCGCTACGTGTAATAGCAGATATCTTTGGCGCAGAAGTTGACTGGATATCACAAACAAGGACCGTAACAATAGTACTAGGCGATTTAAATCTGGAAATATCCGCAGACTCACCACTGCCAGGCGGCATGGGGCTACCGCACAATGTTGGCGGCAATATATTTGTCCCGTTGAGATATGTGGCCTACGCCTTTGGTGTAGATGTACGCTGGGACGGCGCTAACCAGGCAGCTTATATTTATTTAGCACACTAATCCGCTATGTATAGCGCATTACCCTGCAACACTGCCCTAAAAATGGAAACATAATTTTCATGGCAGCATCAAATAATTAGACTATAGCACCTTTAAACAGTCCAGCCAAATAATACGAATCTCGAAAATCATCGTCGACAACACATCGCGAAAAACGGCTTAAAGCCGCCGATTTTCCACTCGGTTGTCGGCGTGATTTTCTGAGATTCGTATAAGCTGGACTGTTTAAATCAGATAGGAGATGCTGCCATGAAAAAACCCATATTTACCACTATTATAGCGCTTGTATGTGCAATATTTTTTCAACACACATCACCCTTAGCGCTGACGCGGTTACCATTACCGAAGGTGAGACGTTTTCATACATCACAGTATACCCAGACGGTTACGAGCCAGGTAGTTCAAAAGTCGTATATCTCACATTCGACGACGGGCCAACCAAGTACACACCACAAATACTAAAAATCTTGGAAGAACATGATGTACTGGCTACATTTTTTGTTGTAGGCAACAGGGAGCTCGCATACATGAGCGACATAGTAGATAAAGGCCACACAATAGGCTTGCACAGCTACAACCATGACTTTAACCAGATATACCGCTCTGTTGACGCATTCCTGGAAGACTTAGCAAAAATTGACGAAGTCGTATTCAACCAAACCGGCATACGCAGTAACATCATGCGTTTCCCCGGCGGCAGCAGCGTAACAAAGGGCGCTGCCAAGGCTATTATGCCCAAGCTCAAAGCAGAAGTAACAAACAAAGGCTATCAATTCTTCGACTGGAACTGCGACAGCCGTGACAAAATGGGTGCAAAAACAGCATGTACGGCACTAGCCAAAGTAAAAGCGGCAGAAAAAACCGCCGGCGACATAGTAATCGTACTCATGCACGATACAGAGAAAATAACCGTGCAGTACCTCCCTTGGGTGATAGAGCATTTTAAAGCCCTAGGCTATGATTTTTTACCGCTATGCCCCGCATCACCTGCCATTCATCATACGTGGTAGCTTTGTATCGCTACAACGTAAAAGCCCTCTTGTACCGCTAGGCACAAAAGGGCTTTTTATTTGCTTCGAATTTACTTCAAATTAATTTGTTATATCTTACTCCCGAGGCGGCCCTGGGGGATTCTTGCGCCTTAGCAGCAGGTACAACCCAGCTACAATTATGAGCGCAGGCATAAGCCAGCGTATTAACCCTATAAAAATACCTACAACGGTGCCAACCATGCTAAGGCCAATTATGGCTATGATGATCCACGTAACATACTTGTTGCGACGCAGGAAGTTTACAACTTCGTCTATATTATCTGCCACATACTCCCCAGCAACAATGCGCCTGCGGATACTAAAGCCATCAAAAATACAAGTCAGCACATATATCGGCAGCGCAAGGCCAAATAGTAGGGTAAGCGGCATACGCGACACGCCAATAATGTAAATTATTAGGAAAAACCCAATAAGAGCCGCAAGCCCCCGCTTAATAAGCCCCATATACAAGTAGTTTACACCCGTAGGGAGGAAAAGCGAAAAGAACAGCAGTAACCCCTTGCTTATTTTGCGCCCACCCGGTGCAACCGGCGTACCCGAATGGGATGGGTCGGCAACGGGCATAGCAAGCTTGCCCAGACATCCGCGGCACAACTGCCGCCCTTGTATATCTACCATACAGCTCTCACAAATCCAGTCACCGCATTGGTTGCAAGTATTAAACGCCGCTACGGTAGGGTGTGTCCTACATTGCATAACATTCACTCCTTTTGGTTATACCGAAGTTTAATGCTTCGGTTCATTTGAGTCTGTAGCGAATTAATTCGCTGTTGTCGTTGTTGAAAAGATATACGCCGTTTGTATTAGAAAGTTTATTAGACCTTTTCAGGAAAAATTTACGGTAACAAAACAACTCGTTTGCCATCGGTAGCCATTATAACAGTCCCCATTTCGTCTGTCCTAAAAACTTGTATGCCATGGTTGGCCAACCGCTCAAGCACTTCATAATGCGGGTGCCCAAACCTGTTACCTCCCCCAACAGATATAACCGCTGCTGTTGGCAGCACGTTACTTAAAAATACATCCGTGGTAGATGTACGGCTACCGTGGTGTCCAATTTTTATTACATCTGCACGCAAGTCCTGCCCGCTTGCAAGCATAGCCTGTTCGCTATTAGCTTCTGCATCGCCGGTAAATAAGAAGGATGTTTCGCCATGGTCCAACCTTAGCACAATAGACGCATCATTTACATTGTTACCAGCAAATCCCACAGCCGGCGCAAGCACAGTAAACTCTATTATCCCCGCCCTAAAACTCTCCTCAGGTGTTGGTGCATGGGCAGGGATGTGGTTATTTTCAATCACAGAAATAAAATTAACAAAAACCTCAGTTGTATGTACAACATCGGGCATAAGCACACGCCCAACATCTACCCTATTCAAAACCGCTATAAGCCCGCCTATATGGTCACGATGCGGGTGGGTGGCAATTACATAATCAAGCCTACTAACCCCTGCCCGCCGTAAGTACATAAGCACCGGTGCATCCCGGCTAATATCACCCCCGTCTATTAACACCGCATGGTCGCGGGAGCGTATTAATACACTATCGCCTTGCCCAACATCCAAAAAGGCGACAATAATTTCATTGTCGCCTGGTAAAAGCAAGTCATTACTTGCAAATATAAAAGTATAAACCAGTGCAAACGCAAGCATCAATGCCATAGTTATTGCAAATGCCCGCCCTATGCTGCGTTTATTCATATCACTCTAGTAAACAAGCTCAAATCTCCAATGCCAATAACATAGGCCAAAAGCGCCAAGATAAGCAAGTGCAACGGGTAAAAACCATAAAACAGATACTTCATACTACGGCCTCTTTCCCCGTTGTAGCGCAGCACCAGCGGCACAGCAAGGAACGAGCCTATAGGAAACATTATAGATGCAAAAGCCGCACCAATGCCTATTTCTTCTATAGTTTTTGGATACAAGGCTTCTGTAAACGCTTCTGCAAATATCGGGCTTACATTGACCATAATCGCAGCCATTGCAATTATGGCCCCCAAAAGGCTAAAGAAAATTAGGTTATAAGCCGCCGCCGTAATGGGCGGTATAATACGCCGCAGTTTCTCTGTCTTGATTATGTGATAAATAAACACCACAACCGGGCCTATGCCGCCCCAGTCAAAGAAGAAGCTCACAATGCACAATATCACAAACAAAAACACAAACAACCCGCGCCGCTTCATCCTGTCATACATGACAATGGCCAACAGGCTTATAAACAGTGTAAACATTATGTTGGGTGTGGGTATGAAAACTATCCCAAAGGCCATCATATACGGTGCTTGAGATATAACACCCCACAAAAATAGCCGTCCCATATATCTTTTTACATTGGATGTATACCTATACCCCTCTACCAACAAAAACGCCATTATAGGAAAAGTAAGCCCACCTGCAAGTTGAAGGGGAAAATGTAGCCCAAGTGGGATAACATCCCCCAACACCAGCACCGTGTGCTGCATAGCCATCCCCACAATGGCCACCATCTTAAGGAAAAACGCGTCATAACCGGGCCTGCCTGTATCAATATCCATGTTAGTCCCCTATTCCTATTGGGCGGGTGGCTGCGTATAGCCACGCACGCTCATCTTCCATGAGTAGTGGCGAGACTAACTCATATGTTTTTTGATGGTAGTCGTTAAACTGGTTAATCTCCGCATCGTTTAAGAGGGTTGTGTCTATCGCACATGTGTCTATTGGGCAGTACAGTAGCGGTCTAAAACCGTAAAATTTGCCGTATTCTGTTTCGCTATGGCTGTAAACTTCAACGATATTTTCGGTACGTATGCCATATGCACCAGCTTCGTAGTATGCTGGCTCTACACTTAGCAACATGCCTGGCTGCAACTCAACTTCAGATTTAGGAGACAAGCCCTGCGGCCCTTCGTGCACGCATAAGCAGTAACCAATCCCATGACCTGTACCATGTCTAAAGTCCAACCCGTATTGCCACAGGGCTGTACGCGCCAATATATCTAGGTGCATCCCCTTTGTCCCCTTGGGGAATATCGCCCGCTCCATGGCAAGGTACCCTTTTAGTACCAGGGTAAAATGGCGCTTCATATTATCTGTTATTGGGCCCACAACGATTGTACGGGTGGTGTCTGTTGTACCGTCTAGGTAGTTGCCGCCTGTGTCTACAAGGAAAAAGCCATCCGGCTGCAGGTTAGCACCTACTGGGCCAGGGTTGTAATGGGCCTGTGCAGCATTGGGGCCGTATGCAGCTATTGTAGAGAATGCGTCTTGCAAAAAATCCGGCTGCTGGCGGCGTAGGCGGGTTATTTCCTTTGCCGTATCGGCCTCTGTATTTGCGGATATATCAGGGTTTTCTTTCAGCCACTTGATAAATCGCACCAATACAGCGCTTTCTTTAATGTAAGCGTTGCGTGAGTTGGTAAGCTCTACTTCACTTTTTATAGATTTTAACGTCATTATTATGTCTGTTGGCAAATCGCACTTGGTGACTAAGCCCTTGGGCAAAGCGTCTACGAGCAACATGTTTGTTTTATCAGGGTCATAATACAGCTTGCCGCCGGTTGGTAAGTTGTTCAAAAAGCTCACAAGCCCATTGTAGTCATGCAAAGTAAAACCCTGTGCATCCAGGTTTGCGGCAAAACCGGCAACCTTGCTTTGGTCTATAAAAATATGGGCCGCATCTGTTGTTATTAGGGCATATGCGTTTACAACAGGCGCGTATGGGATATCGTCCCCGCGTATGTTCATAAGCCACGCCATATCATCAAGGGTTACTGCAAGGTAAGCTGTTATGTCGTGTTTTGCCATTACTGCCCTCACGTCGGCCAGTTTGCCGGCAGAAGTTTTCCCAGCAAAACGCGGTTCATGCTCGAACGCTGGGGCAGAGGGTGGCGTTGGGCGGCCTTCCCATATCAGCCCCAACAAGTCCTCTGTGTATGCATAGGTTATGCCTTTATGTTGTAGGGCTTCGTTGAGCTCCTTGTAAACTTTTAATGTTACAACCCGGCCGTCAATGCCTAGCTTGCCATCTTGCGGCAGTTCTTGTGACAGATACTCCTTAAAATCCGGGGTGCCGGGGGTACCCATTTTAAAAAGGGCGATACCCGTCCCAGCCAATTGATTTTCGGCTTGGATAAAGTATCGCCCGTCTGTCCATAGGCCAACCTGGGTCTGGGTCACAACTACCATACCATTGCTTCCGGTAAAACCAGAAAACCACGCAACCGTTTTCCAGTGCCCGGTTACATACTCGCTGTTGTGGGCATCGCCGTTTGTGATTAAGTAGGCATGTAGCCCCCGTTCCTTCATCAGGCTGCGTAAAGCTTGCAATTTTTCCATTATAATCTCCATTCAAATAATTTGTAAGACTGACGATTTAGAATCTGTTGTTGTCTTGCTTGCGCCAAAAGCTCCATTTATCCAAATTATCAAGATGTTACCGCAACCAGTCAAAAATAATGTTCTCTTTACCTTCAATAACATCAAACTCATGATGATCGGAAGTTAGCAAACTGCCGCCAACAACTTTTGCCTGTGCCAGCGCAAAGGAATCAGCAAACGATATTTTATACTTTGCTTTCATTCGTCCCGCCTCTAGAAATATTTCATCTGTTATTTCAGCATTAATTTCGATAGGTCGCTTCTTAATTTCGGACAATATCTCGTCAGCCATATATTTTCCAATTGAACGCACCAAGTCATAGTAAACTTCCAAAAGATTAGCCTTATGCATTATTATTTTTGCACTGCCGGCATTGGCAAAATTTATGACATTAGCTACCTTGTCAGCACCTACTTCGTTCCGAAGAAGGGCAAGTAGCGCACATGCATCTAAAACATAGAGCATCATAAATCCAAATCCTTGTCTGAGCGCATGCGTTCAAGGAATCTATCAACGGACATTTCATCAAAATCTGCCAAAATTCCACGAAGCCCGACAGTGCAATCATGCTTATTACTTATGGAAACACTTACAGGGGCAACTTGGAGAACTCCGTCAACTTCAGTAACACTTACCCTGGCTGTCGAAAACAGTTTGTATAATAATGAAGGTAAAACACTAATGTCTATTACATTGTCTTCCATTTGCACTCAAATCATCCTTTCGTTACACATATAATTAGCCATTAATTTAACAAAAGGATCGCTTTTGGCCCAATCATCAAAACTGCCAGTACCTGTATATGGCGGTGGTATATTTCATAACATACAGTGCGTCCTAATTTTTAGATTCTTTCTTAATCAGCTTCATTCATATAAAAAAATACCGTCCTTTTTGATACAAGGTCAATTTTGCCCCCCCCCGGAATAATATCATTCATCAACCAAGGCGGCTATATCTATGTCGCTTTCATCTGTAGCATTAATTATATCTTATTTGTTAATGAGTTGCTATTTTGTATTTATTTTGCGAAATAAAGGCAGCACATTGGCACCGTCTTTTGCATGGTGCTTTTCGTACTCCGCTACAAAGGAGTCTAGCTTTGCCTTGGTAAGGGCAAGCTCTGCTTGCATCTCGTGAAATTTTTCCTTGAGCATTGCATACTCTTGCTGCATCCGGCCCAACTCGTGGACGTATTTCTCGTTTGTGGCCTTTGTACGCGCAAGGCTATCAGAGGCCTTGAAATAGTCATCTGCTACATTAAGCGCAATAAGCAACGTGCGCACACGTTCGTTTATAGAAGCGCTGGCGTTGGTTTCGGACAGCTCTACAAGCTTGCGGTCTATGTAGCGGGCAATGCGCTGTAGGTGTGCTTCTTCTTCGTTGGATTTTAATGTTATAACCTCGCCACAAATTACAACGTCAACTTTATTGGTCTTAGTCATTCAATTTCGCTCCTAACAACTTACCGAAGACAAAGGGCTTGCCCGGCGTTTTCGTTTATCTAAGTAAAAACTAAGGCAAATGGGTTGCCTTTATAATTAGTATATATTTGGGCATATTAAACTTTAAAATATAGCAATCCACATTACAGGAGAGTGTTGGCTGTGAAAAAAATGTTAGCGTGTATGCTTAGTATTTTTATTATGCTTTTTTTGCCGTGTATGGTTAGTGCGTACAGCTATCAGGGCCCGGAAACGGAACTTGTCGCGTTAATTAACACCGAAAGGGCAAAAAACGGGGCCCCTGCCCTTGTGGTTAACTGGGAAGTAGCAAGGCTCGCCCGTTACAAATCTGAAGAAATGAAGCGTCATGGGATGCTAAGCCACGAATCCTTGGTTTATGGCAGCCCGGCTCAACAACTTACACGCTTTATGGTGCCACACAGCATGGTTGGCTCTAATATTGCCATGGGGCATGAAACATCACAACAAGTGCTAGAAGCCTGGATAAGCTCACATGACCATCATACAAACCTGTTAAATGCCAAATACACAAGTGCTGGGGTAGGGCTTAGCATAGACGACGATGGTATCTATTATTGGACACTTTTGCTGGTGAATGAATAGCCTACTCCATCCCCAACATTGCACGGATATCCTCTGCAAGCAGTCCTACCAAGGGTAACGATGATGCAGACTTGCCCTTCTTTCGCAACAGCGAAAGCAGCGCCGCCAGGTCTTCGTTGTGCATTGCCAGGTCTTTGCGGTCGTCTGGTAGCAGGTAGTCGCTGCCAGAAAACAGCATCTCATAATCGGCTTTGCCATAGCGCCAAGGTATGAATTGCTTGCCAAACCGCAGGTATATCTTGTCTGCTAAGGTTAGCCCTTTGTAGTCTATATTACCGGCATAATAAATTGTAGCTCCCGACTCAACACATAGCTCTAACAAGCGCTCTAGCGCCGGGTTAAGCCCACCAGACGCGCATATAAGTGTGCAGTTTTGCCCACTCAACCTCTCACAAAGCGCAGAAAAGACATGAGGATTTTCTATAACAAAGACCTTTTCGCCATAAGCACTGGCACTGTTTAAACGGCATATATTTTCCAATGTAAGCACATGGGCCTCGCCCAACTGGTCATATAAGATACATGCTTCGTCTTCAGCCTTTATACCCCGTACTGTGACTTGACTAAGCACCCCGTCAGAGAGTAGCCCGGCTTGCAAATACAACCGGATACTATCCTCTAAAACCGTAGGCACGGCAAGCTGGAACCGGTGCGCCAATGCCCTAAGAAACAACGGCCCCATGGGGGAATGAAAATCAAGCGCCCTAGAATCATCCAGGTATTGCGCCGCAAAATCCGAAAGCCGGATTAACTGGCCAGCCTGTGGCAAGGCATTAATAGCTTCACATACATCCGACACCATAGTTAGCACATTGTCTGGCTCATGAGGGTACTGGTCCGCCCATTGCCTATATGTGCGGCGCATATGGGCAAGCATCTCCACAAGCCAGGCTGCTGCAGGTGTTTCTTCATATTTGGGAAGCACATTGTCACGTATTGTGCGGGTAAAAGCGTCTTTGTAGCGGTTAGTATCACTTACTGGCTCGCTATACGAAGTAATTGTACGGCCAAAATATGTTTCCAAAATAGTAGCAAGGGATACCTCATGCTTAAAAACCTTGTGCACCTGCCGCTCAAACTCTGCCAACCCAATACGAATAAGCACCTGGTCATAATAATCGCGGTTAAAGAACTTAGACAAGGCTTTTTCTTCATCAATAGTAGGCCGCGACAAACGGACCGCGCTAAAACAACGGCCATAGCGGTTATATAAGTCGAACATGCCACTCATTAGCCGCTCAAAGCCGCTGTCATTTTTGAAATATTGGATTATTTCTGCTAAGCCGTTTGATGTGCTCATACAATCATCCTTCTATTGTGTAAAACTGGTTCTTAGAAAGCTTACCAAGTGTAACTTGTTTGAAATAAAATTGCAATTAACAAAATAAAATATTTACTCACAAACAGGGCTTGTCCCCGCTGTCCGGAAGGTGAATTACTGTACTTATTTTTCTACATATCAACATGCTACTAAAACGTATACCCGATGAGCGCTATCAAGTCCTCTATCAGATGTATGTAAACATACCGGCCCAAGAAGAAATAGCATGTGACAATACAAGCAATGTCCACTATAGGTTTATACTCCCCAAGCTCGTGCTTTTCTAATATTACTCCGGCAATCTTTTGTAAGAATGCGATAAAAATAAGCACGCCTATTAATATCAAAAACTCTTGCATATGCGGCCCCCCTATAGCTGGTTATGGCGGTTCACAATTTTCACATTTACATATGTATATTACAGTGGGGCGGTTGAAATGTTTTAACAACCAGGTATAATTTAAGAAAAACGTACGAAAGGACATAAAACCATGAAAACTATGAAGATAGGAACAGTTAAAGAAATAAAGCGATACGAATATCGCGTAGGTCTTACCCCAAGCAACGTAAAAGAATATATAAACCACGGCCATGAAGTGTATGTACAAGCAGGTGCAGGTGCTGGCTCTTCTTTTTCGTCGGAAGAATATGCTGCTGCGGGCGCGACAATTTTAAGCACAGCCAAGGAAGTTTGGGATACCTGCGATATGATAGTAAA
>WQVY01000084.1 GCA_009785605.1 Defluviitaleaceae bacterium
CACGGGTGTCATTTGTGTATCAAGGGTTATTAAGAAAGGGCCAAACACAATGGATAAAAAGTCCGACGCTAAGCGCAACCTGATCCTAACCAACGCAAAAAATGTCTTCACACGCAAAGGCTATGCTACAGTTACTATGAAAGACATCATAGAGGAATGCGGCATTAGCCGCGGCGGGATATACCTGTACTTCCGGTCTGTAGAGCAGATTTTTATGCAGGTTATAGAATCCCACAACCAGCAAAAAATAAAAGAAACAAAACAATATATTTCCGAAAATAAAAGCTTCGAGCAAATGATAGACGAATACCTAACCCGCCAAAAAAAGAGATTAATGAACCTCAACAACAGCCTACTAATAGCCATGTACGAGTACCGCTTCGCAAACAAGTGCGACAATAACCGCGAATTCTTCCTCGCCCAGTTCACATATACAAAAAGCATAATATTAAGCATCTTAAACAGCGGTTTTGCCAAGTCCAATATCAATAATAAGACCAAAACCAGGGACATGGACGCACTAGCGTCTAGCATTGTGCTTCTTATAGAAGGCATAAGTATGCTGGCAGTAGCAGTAGGCATATCAGAAGAATTTATAGACAGTCAAATCACAGTAATAAAGCAAATGATTTTTGCGTACCAACCTATTCGTTCCCCCGACGAAGGAGGCATGAATTAACAATGAATGTACTAGTAACCGCCGGCGGGACAAGCGAAGCCATAGACTCCATAAGAAGCATAACAAACTACTCAACCGGGCGCTTAGGCAGTACCATAGCCGATGTGTTTGCAAGCAATAATGCAGCAGTAACATACGTTTACGGCACTGGTGCTAATATGCCGTCCTCTAAAAATATAAACCCCATACCCATAGTAAACGTGCAAGAGCTTACCAGTACAATAGAGGGGCTGCTAGAAAACCACAAATACGATTGCATAATCCACTCAATGGCAGTAAGCGATTTTACACCCCAGGCTTATATGACCCTAGACGACATTGTAGCCAACATAGCAGCGGCAATAAGCACACAACCACAACAAGAGCTGGCCAGCACTATAAAGCAAGCCATATTAGCCTCCCGCCAGCCGCTAAGCCAAGGCAAAATAAGCTCACAAACCCAAAACCTAATGCTATGCCTACAGCCAACCACAAAAGTAATTAAACTCATAAAGTCAAAACAGCCCGAAACAATACTTGTAGGGTTTAAGCTATTGTCAAGCGCAACAGAAGGCCAGCTTCAACAAGCAGCGAGCGAGGTATTAACCCAAAACTCCTGCGACTTTGTACTAGCCAACGACCTAAAAAATATAAACAGCCACACACACAAGGCCATATTATACGGCAAAGGCGGCCCCATATATTCTGCCACCACAAAACAAGAAATAGCAGAAATAATATATAAATCCGTAACAGGCGTAGCGCAAGCGCGCCCCCAATTAAGATAGGAAGGATTAAATATTAATGAAAACAATAATACTGGGCGTAACAGGCAGTATCGCGGCATACAAGGCCCCCGACATTGTGTCTCGGCTCAAAAAACACGACTACGATGTACACGTAGTTATGACAAAAAACGGCGCGGCATTTATCACACCCCTAACAATGCAAACCATGTCGCTTAACAGGGTTTTTGTAGACACACTGCAAGAAGACAACCCAAAAGAGGTCATCCACATAAACCTGCCGCAAAAAGCTGACCTACTGCTTATAGCCCCGGCAACCGCCAATATTATAGCCAAGATAGCCCACGGCATAGCAGACGATATGCTAACATCTATGGTGCTGGCAACTCACGGCATACCCAAGCTGCTTGCCCCGGCAATGAACACCCGAATGTACGAAAACCAAGCCACCATGCATAACATAGAAATACTAAAAAGCCGCGGTTGGGAAATAATAGACCCACGCGTAGCCAGGCTGGCCTGTGGCCACGAAGGCAAAGGTGCCTTGGCCGAGGTAAGTGTGATAGTAGACCATGTACTAAAGAAAAGAGACATATCATGATTGTATGCATAGACATAGGCAATACAAGGATACGCTGTGCACTAGGGTTAGGCCTAGGCACAAACAACAACTACCGCCAAGCGGCAGTAGACACATGCACAATAAACGACGCAGCCAGCTTTGCTGCCTTCTTGCAAGACAATTTTGGCGATGAGATGCAAGGCATAACCGGCGGCATATATTCGTCTGTAGTGCCGCATAAAAACAATGACATTGTGCAAGCCATTGCGATGCTAAACAAGCACGTGACAATCCATCCCGTGAATGTTGCACAGATGGCTGTAGATTTCTCTCTTTACAAAAGCGTCATTGGCGAGGATAGGGCAGTATGCTCTGCCATGGCGGCAAAAAAATACAATACCCCTGTTATCGTAATAGATTTTGGCACGGCCACAACAATAAATGTCGTAAACCAAGACAACATATACCTAGGCGGCGCAATATTGGCCGGTGTGCAAACAGGCATAGACGCGCTGGCCAAAGGCACCGCAAGGCTGCCGCAGCTAGATATGTCCGGCAGCGGCTTGGCTGATATAAAGCTTATAGGCCAAGACACATACGAATGCCTAGTATCTGGCGCGGTAATGGGTGCAGCCTTCGCGGCCACAGGGTATGTACAGCACATAAAAGCACAGTTTGCGGCAAGGGCCGCAGTGCCACCCACAATCGTAATCACGGGTGGCAACGCAGAAAAGGTAATGCCACATTGCGAGTTTGATTTTACTTACGAACCTACGTTATTAATAGAAGGGATGTTTTGGCTATATGAATCTACACAATAAGACTTGGCAATTGGTGATATTAGCGATGTTTTCGGCAATTATTATACTTATGGCATTTACCCCTATAGGGTTTATACCACTACCGCATATGCGTGCAACAACTATACACATCCCGGTTATTGTGGGCTCTTTGCTTCTTGGTCCTAAATTTGGCGGCATACTTGGGTTTATGTTTGGGTGTGTTAGCCTTATAAACAACACCATTAACCCAAACCCAATGTCGTTTGTATTTTCGCCATTTTACAGCCTACCAGGGCAAGACGGGGGTAGTTGGTTCTCGCTCATTATTGTATTTGTCCCGCGTATATTGGTGGGAGTTACGCCTTGGTTTGTTAGCCAGGGGCTTAAGAAGCTGATGCGCGAAAGGTTTATGCCGGTAAACTGGGTAGTTTCTGGTGTTGTTGGCTCTTTAACAAACACGCTATTGGTTATGCACCTAATTTTCTTCCTTTTTGGCGAAGACTGGAACAATGTACGTGGCGGCACTACTGCTATCTACGCAGCTATTCTGGGTGTTATCGCCATTAACGGTGTACCAGAGGCCATAGTTGCCGGGGTAATTGTCGCGGCGCTTATGGGCGCGTTGACAGCGTCAATTGGGGCGCGGGGCGGGCAGGTCGGGTGAGATATCACGCAGCCTAATTGGTACGTGCCTTTGCAATTGGTGGCAACCAAGCCCTTTTTCTATTTCCTTAAAGGCCCCGTATATCTCTTGTGATACCATATGACGTGTTTTGTCATATTCAAAACCGGTATCTTCTAGCCATCTTGTAATAATATTGTACATGTCATCACAGTACTGGGAACCCATTGGGTAGTGCAGTGCGGCATACAGGCCGCCTTCAAAGTCAATGAGTTCATATGGTGCGGCATCTGCTGCGGTTGTATTGTCATGTACAGTGACATTCATACATGCTTTGTCGTAATGGAAATTGGCTTGTTTGTCCACGCAATAAACAGCATTTCCCCCAAACGCCTCTTTTTGCAGGTGGGGGTTGGCTTTTAGCCAGTCATCAAAGCTGCCTTTTTTGAATAAATCATCCCACCACTGCCAGCCGGACGTTACTGCTTTGCATTTTGGCAGGTTTACGACCAGCACGCTTTCGTTGTGGAGTCTTTTGTTATATTGCTCTGTTACTTCTAGCAAGCGGTTTATATCGTGTGTTGTACTTTGGGTTTCTGTTACTTTTATGGACTTCACAGTTACTGTATTGGCGTTGCCGGCGCATACATCCACGGGTGCTACGACTTTTGTTTTTTCTGCCAAAGGTATTGCAGATGGCCATATGTGAGTATGAAAATGTTCCCCGTTTATATAGACATTGGACTCGCTGTAATCTAGGACCCACGATATCTCTATATAATCGCATATAGGCAATTTGCCCATTGGGTATGATTTATGCTGGCCTGTAAATATGTCGTTGGCATGGATATAGTACATACCGTTGGTGTCATGGTTGAGTGCCAGCCCGCCCTTGTTGTAGTGTAGCCATATCTCACTGGTGGATTTTGCTACAACATCTATCCGCAGCGGGAGCTTAAAAACCTCGCTTGATTCTAGGGCCAGATAATCAGACTCATTGTGGCCGTGGGAGGTAATAACCAGTTCTTCTTGGCTTGTAAAGCTATGACGGCTTGTATAGCCGCCCGCGGGCTCGTCATCGAAGTACTTTGCAACTGTTTTTTTCAAATCCACGTTGGTTATTGTTTTCCGGTTGGGGCTATACGAATCTCGAAAATCATCGTCGACAACACATCGCGAAAAACGGCTTAAAGCCGCCGATTTTCCGCTCGGTTGTCGACGTGATTTTCTGAGATTCGCATTACTCGCGGATTCCAATAACTTTCTTGTACTTGAGGGGTGGCCTTCATATTCCACGTTGGCGATTTGTGTCTCTATTTCTTTTGTCTTATCGTAAAGTGTTTTCACATCTGACTCTTTGTTAAAATCCGCTTCTTGGATGTAGCGTATAAATGTAAAGACAATCTCCTTCAGCTCGTGAAGTAAGGAAACTTCACTGTCTATATCCTCGACTTTTTTACTCAGGACTTCTAACACGGTATTAGAGTCAGATGAGTCAAAAATGCGCCGGATATCTTTGATGTTGACATTTAACTTTCGCAAAATCAAAATCTGCTCTAGTTTCTTAACAGCCGCTTCGTTATATAGGCGGTAAGCGTAATCGCCTGTACGGGTGCTGGTGATTAGGCCTGTGTCTTCGTAGTAACGTAGCGTCCTGGCCGATACGCCGTACTTGGATGACATGTCCTTTATTTTTACTAGGTCGCTCATGTGTGTACCCTCCTCAAAAGTTTATGTGACTTTAAGGTACACGCTTCCCCACAGGAAGAGTCAAGTGGCGCTTATACATACTTGCCAGCCTACCGCCTAAACTGGTGCACCCCGGGCGCGTTAACCACCACATCGCCGGTATGCATTATCACGTCTACCTGGCTATCCCTATCCGGCTGTACAAGTACAACCATTGGGCTGCCTGGGTTTATAATCACATTTACCAGGTGCAGCCGGCCATTTTCGCTTACATGGGCTATGACTTGGTCCGTAGTGCGTTGGTTGTGGGTCATTGTTATTTGGCTGATATCGTTTTGGCATACGTTGCCCATGAACACAAACCCGCCGTATACCACAACCGTATTCCAATGGGCACCCCAGAATGATGTATTCATAAATACCACTTCGCCGGTAAAGTTCTCTGTTGTTTTTACTTTTACGGCGTACTGGGTGTCTAGGTTAAGGTGGATAATATGGTTTACGACCGTTACAAGTTGGTTGTTAATAAACTGCATATCCCCCAGGTTGTCAAAGACCCAGCACATCATAAGCTGGTCCTTGGCGTTGCCCAGCGCCCAGCCAGACGCACCTATCCCGTCATCCCCTGTAAAAAATGTCCCCACATTGCCAGCAAAAGTAAAATTGCCAAACAGGAACTGGTCCTGCACATGGCCAAGCACCAGCCCATAGTGGTTGTCGAAGACCCAGCTCCTAAACACATTGCGGTAAACATCTTCAGCACCGCCGTCTACCCAGGCGTTGGGCCAGCTACCAAACTTGCTTTGCCCGCCATGGTTGATGGTGATGTAATTCATATGATAATAAAAAATCCTACCCCCCGTAGAGCCGCTTCCCACAGCCATTACGTTGCGTAGTACATAGCCAACTACGCCTTCTACATAGTGGCGGTCGCTACGGTGGGTACGCATGTCTATACCGCTGTAGGCGTTGCGGAAGCTCACGTTAATAATATAAGCGTCCGCGCCATGTACGCGAATAGTAAACGGGAAAGAATATGGCTGCATATGGTTTTGCTGTGGGTAATTGAATGTAATACCGCGTATGCCAGCGCCAACGCCTTCATGAGTAGAGCCCATAAGGTTGACAGCAGCAACAGCAACAGTATCCGGGTCTTGGCGCTCACGCGGGTTGAGGCTGCCTGTACCTCGGCCAAAATATACATGCAAAATTGTACCGTTATTGAAAGGGAGCCGCGGTGCATTAACAGCACCGGAAAGCTCCACCCCAGGCGGTACCCACAGCGGGGCATCCAAGCGTAGGTTGCCCGGCGGCAAGAACACAATACCGCCGCCGTCCTCTGCGGCTTGGTCTAGTGCCGCTTGGGTTGCTTGGGCAATACATATCTCGCCAGTAACATCCACATCCACTACATACAAGGCCATACGCGGCGGGCTTTTGGGCTCTAGGCGAAACTCCGGCGCGTCTGTCCTTACGTGGGGCAGTTGTATATGGTCATCTTCAAATAAAACTAGCGCGCCGTTTCTATTGTCTGTAGCGGCTGTGCTCGCTGACTCCCCATTAACGGTGCATCCCGTAAACACAACACGCCGCGCTGTGCCGTCTGTCACAAGAAAATAATCTTCTGGCATATAAAACGCGGTGTTCGTAAACATAAGGTTGCCGCCGTTGGCTTGTATCTGCCCATGAAACTCTGCTTCTAGGGCAACAACACGGGCTGGGCTATCCATCATAAGTGCTGCATACCGGCCGCCGATGCTGCTGTTGTAAATTGCGACATGGGCCTCTAGCAGGTTGTAATGTACAACACCTGCATAGCCAAACCTTATGCCAATATCATTGCAACTGGCAATATAAAAATCATAAAAAGACTTCCCCGCGCCAGACACGCCGTCGATCCTTAGCGCTATGGCATTGTCATACAACCGGTAGCGCATCATCTGGCCATTGGCAAAATGGTTAGGCTCTATGGGCTGCATTGTTTCGCTAAGTATGCGTGAACGTATATGCACCCCAACCGCGTAGCCCTCTATCCTGGTATGTGACCAGAAAGACCAGTCTGTCCGCCCCATAGAGATAGCGGTGGCGTGGGTACGCAAGTGGCTACGCATAGCCTCGTAAGCAGCGGTGCCCTGCATAGGCGCGCCGGGCAAGCCAGAAGTCGCCCAATATATAGGCGAAAAATACACGTGGTCTATCCTGCCTATGTCGCCCACACCGTCTATAGAAACACCGGTGTTGAGCGGTGTCCCAAAAACATTGTACACACTGGGCAAGCCGCCATACATATGATGCACGGCCTTGTACGCGTTTATAAACGTACAGTTCTTGACCAAAATAGAGTCGTTGCCCCATATCCCATGTGTCCACATATGGATGGTATAAGAATAAGGCACAATATTAAGGGGGTCCTGGTTGGGATACCAAAAGTTAATGCCACGGATGCTGGCGTTTGGGGCTGTTTCTATAAATGGCACGCCATATGGCTGCCCCCTGCCATGCAACACTTCAAACACAACACCCACAGTCTCGCCGTCATAGGTTGGCTCGCGCCAGTCCCCCACAATGCCTACCCCATGCGGGATACGAATAGGGCCATAAAAACGATAATGCCCCTCTGGGAAGAAAAGATGCCCGCCACCAGCAGCACGCAAAGAAAGCAGCGCAGCCTGGGTTGCCGCCGTAACATCCAAGCCGGAGTTGGGCTCTACCCCAAACTCGCGGATATCAAAGCCATAAATCACAGGCTCACCACGCGGGTGGTTTAACGTAGCCAGCCGCCACGTAGGGGTAGCCAGCGACATATGATGAAACCCTTCTATAGGGGTTACCCCATCATGCAGATAAATTGCTATTGCCCTGATATTAATGGCATAGCCGCCCAAGCGGATTGTATTGTTATAGCCCGGCTGCAGCAAAACTGGGAAAGATGCCAAGCCATTAAAATCGTACCAGGAAGCTGTAGGGGTAAAGTCCAACTGCTGGTTGCGGCCATTAAGATGCAAATCAAGGATAACAGAGTGAGGCACAGCATACTGGACTACAAGCAGCGCAACATTGTCTTCATCGCCGGCACCGCCGTATACATTGCTAAACTCCACATAACTGCCGGCGATGTGCAAGTTGTGTACTGCTAGGGAATCAGGGTTAAACACTGCCAAGTTTATGCTTGCATTGTCCCCGGCCACAGGGTAGCTGCTGTGATATGTAAACCCTGAGGCAAACTCTATACCAGCAAAGTTGATGGGTGTCAGGTCTATTTCTATGGTTGGTACTGGAGGGTCCGGCTCTGGCTCTGGGGTGGGGTGGGTGGCTTGGTATGTTTCGTTGTAGGTGCTGCTGTATTCGTATGTTTCTTCTTGCCCTTGGCCCCGGCCGCATGCTGTAAGTAGGGCCAGAGTTAGCACAGCTAGTAAAAGCGATAGTGAATTTCTTTTCATTGTAACCCCTCCTAAATGCTGTAATATGGTGCTTTGTTGGCTTTTTCACGAGTATATGGAAGGAAATTTCCATTGTCAACCATTGTCAAAAATGCGTAAGGAAGAAAACCTTTATCGGTATCATCAAAACGGGAAACCCACCGGAGACCTATAAAATAACCAGCAAACAAGCCTTGACACAATAAGTAGGAGAGAGTATATTTGTTGCAAATAGTCGCAAAATGTAGATTTACGGACTTTGCAGCATTAATAGCTTGGCAACTTTGACAGACATAAATAAAGCAAATACCCCCAATCCGACAAGTGAAATCACGAGGAAGGATAGGAAAATGAAAAGAAATCTTCACCCTAGTCACCCCCACCCCGCAACCCCAACAAACATCCGGCAACAAACCACCGGGCACAACAGGTTGAGTAAAAATACATCCAAGGCCGACAAGGAGTAGTGATATCCGTCGGCCTTTTTTATTGTGTTTTTATTGCCCTTCTACTGCCCTTTGCTACCCCTCCATTGTTTTCTTATTGCCTCTTATAACCTTAATGCATCCCTAATATAACCCCCAACCTACCTATAACCCCCACCACCACCCCCCCAAGAAAAAGGAGAAAAAGCCATGAAAAAACCAATCCTCCACCGCATAAAAGAGCTAATAATAGGCCTCCTAATCCTGACCCTAATAACCCCATCCATAGCGCAAGCATCACCCCAACCAAGCCCAAGCCTACCCGACCTGCCAGAAATAGAGCCACTTCAAATAGAAAGCACAGACCTATGGCCCCATGACCCCCATGCCTACATAACACAAGAAGGCTATAACCATTGGGACGAAGCAAGCACAAACGCAGCCACAGCAGACCTATCAGAACCAGACCAAGCCACAATAGACAACCTCCAAAACCAACAAGCCAACGACTGGCAGCAATGCCCCCTAATCCAAGAATCATTCAGGTTTTACGACTTAAGCCGCAGCACCACCCCATTCTCACGTTTATCAGAATCCGACCGCAGACTAGTACTAAGGCAACTAGCCATAGCCCCAGATGCATACACCATAGCAAACGAGCTGTTTATGCTACTGGAGCAAAATGGCCACACACTGTCAGCCAGCATAGACCTGATGGTAGTAATGTCAAGCGGACTATTCAGCTACAGCCAAGCGCTAAGCCTAATAACCACCATCCCATGTATGCTAGAGCGCAACACAGAAATCAAGCGCTTCGAGCAGCTAATCCAAAACTTCGAAATACCGTACTATATAAACACCCGGCGGCTAGTAGGCGGCCCCGGTCTGGCGCAGGGTTTACAAGCCCAAGCCCAAGCCAGGCAAAGCCGGATATTTGCGGATATACAAAGCTTTATATCCCCAAGCGCGCTAACCATGCCGTATAGTTTTATAGAAACAGCCTTTGGCACCCAAGTTGTAAACGACCCATTTGCGAATGTAAACAACTTCGCAAATGCAAACAACTTCGCAACCCCAGGGGCGCTAAATATGCCAAACGCACCTGGATTAGACATACCTAACGCGCCGGGATTAGACACGCCTAACGCTCCCGCATCCGGCGCGCCAAACAACACTATCACACCCCCCCACCAGCACGACCCCACCACACACAGAAACAGTATATTAGGAAACGAAAATGATATCACCACACGCAGAGCCGCCCTAACCCGCGCATTCACCAACCAAGGAGCCTTCCATGTAGCACTAAATCTGTTGCTAGATAACCGGACAGTAGCAGAGATAGGAGCAGTATTCGCACTGGGTGCAGTACTACAAGTAGAGCCACAAACCCTACTACTACCGCCAGGCGTGTACCGCGCAGAGTCTGCCGCCAATGCTGCTGCGCAAAGAGACAGCATATCAAATTGGCATCAAACCCAAACCAATGACACCCAAACCATAAACAGAGAAAACCGCGAACATCTAGCAGACAATGGACTATTTCACGCCGAAGATATATTTATAGCCGAAGCATTACCAGCCGACATACCATTAACACGCCCAACACCACCCCCACCGTCAACAGCCCCACCCCCGCCACAAGCTCCATCAATGCCAACACCAGTACGCGCAGTGTTAGACTTATCACCATCAACAACCACCCCCTTCGATATAAGAGCAGTACAACACCTAACAATGCCAGGCACCACAGCCGAAGAAGTCGATGCGATGGTCGAATATGGCCTAGAAATCCTAGGCTTTGGCATAGCCATGGCCCCCATGTCA
>WQVY01000085.1 GCA_009785605.1 Defluviitaleaceae bacterium
ACAAACCTTTATAGATATTATGAAAGCGCCCGCCATCACATGGTTATAACAACCCCGTGACAACAGGCGCTCATACACTATTTCAAAGTTTCAAATGAAGTCAAATAATTACTCGGTTACTTTAAGCGGGTTAATCTTAACACCAGGGCCCATGGTAGAAGCCACTGTTATGCTTCTTAGGTAGGTCCCTTTTGCGGCGGCTGGCTTTGCTTTAATAACCGCGCCCATAAGTGTTTGGAAGTTTTCTGTCAACTTATCTGTTCCAAAGGACACTTTTCCAATGGGTACGTGCATTATATTGGTCCTGTCCAGCCTGTACTCAATTTTACCGGCTTTGATTTCGGCAATGGCTTTTGCCACGTCTGCGGTAACGGTACCAGCCTTGGGGTTGGGCATAAGGCCTTTGGGGCCCAATACACGACCAATACGGCCTACTACACCCATCATATCCGGCGTTGCTACTACAACATCAAACTCGAACCAGTTTTCGTTTTGGATTTTGGCTACTAGTTCTTCTGCGCCTACATAGTCAGCGCCGGCGGCTTCGGCCTCTGTGGCTTTGTCGCCTTTGGCAAATACCAATACACGCACGTCGCGGCCTGTACCGTGTGGCAATACTACAGCGCCACGCACTTGCTGGTCTGCATGACGTGAGTCTACACCCAGGCGTACATGCGCTTCTACTGTTGCGTCAAACTTGGTTATGCTGGTTTTTTGTACCAAGTCCAAGGCCTCGTTTACATCATATAAGTTTTGAGCCTCTACTAGTTTAGCGGCTTCTAGATATTTTTTTCCTCTTTTCATGATAAACCTCCCTTAGTCCCGCACGACAATGCCCATACTACGGGCAGTGCCGGCTACCATACGCATTGCCGCTTCAATGTCTGCGGCATTAAGGTCTACCATTTTTGATTCTGCTATTTTGCGTACGTCTTCTTTGGATACAGTGGCGATATTGGTCTTGGGACCGGCTTCACCGCTTGCCTTCTCGATATTGGCGGCTTTCTTTAATAGAATCGCAGCTGGGGGTGTTTTGGTGATAAAGCTGTAGCTTCTGTCTGCGTAGACGGTAATAACCACTGGGATTATAAGACCAGCTTGGCCCTGTGTACGCTCGTTAAACTCTTTACAAAAACCGGGGATGTTTACCCCTGCCTGGCCTAGTGCTGGGCCCACCGGCGGTGCTGGTGTTGCTTTGCCGGCCGGGATTTGCAGCTTTACATAGCCACTGACTTTCTTTGCCATTTTGTTTCCTCCTTGTGGTGATACGGGCTATTGCCCTCCCACTTATTTAAAGATGTTAGCCCCTGGGCTACATCCTTTGAACTATATGATAATCCAACTCTACTTGCGTCTCGCGCCCAAAAACGCTTAACGACACTGTTACGGTTTTCTTATGCGGGTTTACTTCTCTTACATTGCCTACAGACCCATCAAAAGGCCCGGCAATAATCCTAACCAGCTCGTCCACATTGATATCCAGCTCTATGTTGGGCATTTCTATACCCATAGAGATAATTTCCTCGTCTGTTAGGGGTATGGGCTTGGATGCGGGGCCTACAAAACTGGTAACACCCGTGGTGTTGCGCACGACAAACCATGTCTCGTCTGTCATTATCATCTTGACTAGTACATAGCCTGGATAAATTTTGCGCTGTACATGCTTTTTTACGCCATTTTTGATTTCTATTGTGTCTTGGGTCGGGACAACTACCTGGTCTATAAGCTCTTGCATCCCGCGGTTTTCTATGGCTTTTTCCATGTTGGCCTTTACTTTGTTTTCATAGCCGGAATAGGTATGCACTACATACCATTTACAGTCTTCGGACATGGCCTATGCTCCTGTAACTAAGCTAACAAACTGGCGGAACAGGAAACCAAATATACCGTCGTTGAGGGCGATATACGCGCCAAAAATACCAGACACAATTACTACCGTCACGGTATGCTTTGCCATCGTCTCCAATGAAGGCCATACAATTTTGCGGAACTCGGCTTTATACTTGCCAAATATACCAGAAACTACATCCGTCCCGCCCTCGATTACGTTTTTATTTTTGTCTTTATCCATGGGATTGTCTCCTTACTTCGTTTCACGATGGGACGTGTGCTTATTGCAAAAACGGCAATACTTCTTGGTTTCCATCCTGTCTGGGTGGTTTTTCTTTTCTTTGGTGGTGTTGTAGTTGCGCTGCTTGCAGTCTTGGCAAGCCAATGTGATTTTTGTACGCATGTGTATCCCTCTCTCTAAAAATATTCACAACAAAAAAACACCGCGACTCGATGTTTAGGGTAAGTTAACATATGGTTGTAGTAACGTCTAGCGAACATACGTATTGGGCAATGCATCTGGGCGCGCTGCCCAATACGTGTATGAATAGTGTGGCCACTAAGCGCACAAACTAATACCAACAAAAATTTCAAATACAATATCAAGGAGAGCATCCATGGACATAAACTGCACACACGCTTGCTTCTACCAACAAGACGGCAAGTGCAACCTACGGGAATTGCCCGCTTTTTCTAACAATACATTTACGGCCTACGACGTAGACTGCCCCCATTTTCACGAAGCACCCAAGACCTCTATGGGGCCGTTTTCATAGTAAACTATTTTATCGTCCGCCTTGGCAGTGTATCAAACGCCTCAATAATCCCTTCATATATTGCCCTGGCAATCAGGCGCTGATACGACACTGTGGCTAGCAAACCAGCTTCTTGCTGGTTGGTTAGGAAGCCTACTTCCACAAGCACCGAAGGCATATAGGTCTCACGCAATACAATAATGCCACTTACAGGGTTTGAAGGCATTAGGCCCCTGTCTATTGCCCCCGTTGTGCGTATCATACTGCGTTGCATAATTGTTGCAAACAGCCTACTGGTAAAGCTCCAACCAGTTTCGCGCGGGTGGTTTACGTACCACGTCTCTATACCCCTTACATTGCGGTTATATGCCGCATTGGCATGTATAGAAACAAATAAATCCGCATTTTTTTCGTTGGCAAATTCCGCCCGCCAAGAGTTGAGTACAGATACGTCGTCGTGGCGTGTCATATATGCCCGTATGTTTGGGTTACTGTTGAGATACTCCATTACCATGTGCGAGATAGTCAGTACTAGGTCTTTTTCTACCAGGCCATGGTGGCCGGTCCCCGGCTGTGCCCCGCCATGGCCTGGGTCTATTATTACAATAAAGGGGAATACCTCATGTGGCAAACGTCCCCTGATAATATATTCCGTAGCTGTTTCGTAAACCGTAAACACCATTACGCGTGCAGTGTCAAAAATTATTTGCGTACGCCCTGTTATATCCTGCTGCAGGTTAATAGAGTTTATAAAGCCGTCACCTACATACAGCGCCCCAAAACCAAGCCCTGTAGCGCCATGCGGAAGTGTTAAGATATGACGGTTAAGCAGATACTCGTCCAGATGGTGCACTTGGTTGATATCCATAGCCACAGCACTCCTACAAAGGCGCAGCTCGCGGCTTATAAAGTCATAGCTCACCCCGTTTAGGCCCCCATGCAACACAATAGAGGCGGAGTCTATACCGTGTGTGATGCTTACGGCAGGCCAACTGCCGCGTACATACGCCCGTACATATGCAATACCGTTTTCAAGCTGCCCAGTTACAAAATGGGATACAAATGCACTAACCGGCATTTGCTGCCCCACAGCCGCCATTTGAGCATTGTCTATATAAAAAGTTATATAGTTTGGGAAGCCGTCAGAAGACATACGCACACTTGGCTGAAAGCTGCCTTGGATATGCAAGCTATCCGAATGGGCAGTAGATGTAGGCATAACCATAGAAATTGTGTTGCTCACAAAAGCAACCGTAACAATACGCCTGTCATATGACAGGGAAATACTATACTCTGCAGGCCCAGTTATATGAAATACAACCCGCGTAACATCAGGTGCCCAAGAAAACTGGGACGCGCCTACCTGACTTACAGGCCCAGATGCATAGAACGGCCCCGTCAAGCTAGAAACAGAGTTGTATATATCCACAACCAGCCGGTTGTCTGCCAACAAAAAGTGATTTACATCTGTAATAGGCGATGCAGCCACAATAGAATAGGCCGAGGCCCCCGTTTCCTGTGGGGTTAACAGGTTAACAATATCTGCGCGAGGGTGCGACATATGCAAGATAGGCGCAACAGAAATATCTATTGCCATGTTAGAGCCCGGTGGGCGTGGCGTAGGTGTTGGGTCGGTAATATGGTCTATTGGTGGAGGCAGTGGTGTTGGGGTGGGAGCTGGGGTTGGCGTTGGGCCTTGTGGCGTCTCAACATAAGGCGGAGAAAAAAGTATTGCCGCCCGGGTGTATGGGTCCCAATCCACTTCAAAATTAAAAGCTTCCGCAGTAAAGCGAAGTGGTATGAGTGTGCGGTTGTTTATGATAGCTGGTGGCTCTTGCATAAATACATACCCGCCATTGAGCCGTGCCCAGTTATTGCCTACGGTCATAACAAGCACATCACCCCGGAAGGTTATGGTAATCTCTGTGTAGTTGTGCGCCCCAGACACAACACCTCCCACATGCTCAAAAACAGCCCGCGCAGGGACCATGGTCACGTTGTTGCGTATTACCGGCGGCGAATCAAGCCCCCTAAGCTCATAATTATCTATGATTAAGCGTGCAGGTGGTACAGTTGCTGCATGGGCCATACTAGGTAGCAATGAAGCCATCATTACTACAGCCAAAAATATGTATATCATGCGTTTCATTAAAACACCTCATATTTCGTTAAAATTCGATACAAAGTTATTCTATCAAAAAAAAACCGTTGCGCAAGGGTTACGCAACGGCTCAATGTTCATTTTTTTATGGCTTCTCACTAACACTAATTTAATACTTATAATTTGCTTTCTTCCTGTGGCAAAACCAACCTTTTTACAGTAACCCCACTGTGGGGCATAACAGTTACTTCTTGTTTCACCAAGCCTTTGGATATTATGCTGCTTAACACATTGGCAACATCTTGCTCCGAAAACTCGGGATAATTGCGTGCTACAACATTTACTGTCTTTGAAAATGTGGGGACTGCGTCAGGTTTCTCGTTTATCCATGACAGGTTTCTTAGGAGCTTTTCCTTAATAGTTTCAAACCGCCCATTGGACGGTACAACCCTTACATGCCAATCCGATGCCTCTGCCAGCATATGGCTTAGAGAGCCGTCTAGGGCATATATGCCTACTTTTTTCTCGTTAAAATTGCGTAAAAATGCGACTACACTTTGGAAATGGTTGTCCCCTGTAAACAATACAAACTGCTTAATGTCCGCTTGCCTAAACAGGCGCTGATAGATATGGTCCAGCATAATAAAATCTGTATACTCTTTTGATTTATCGCCTTTAGAACAGTCAATGATGCTGTTGGAGATATTCCTAAGTTTTACTATGTGGTCTTTTATTGCTTCGTGAGAGAAGTCCGCAAAAAAGAATACGTCATCTATCTGACCTTTGTCTTTTACATGATTAAACCAGCCCACAACGTCCGGCTCTGTCTGATATTGGTTTTTACAACCATAAAACCATGATTCGTAGTCTACAAATACTGCTGTGCGTACTTTTTCAAATGTTTCTTCTTTTGCTGTTACTAGATATTGCATTTACACCTCCAAGGACAAATTGTCCTTTGCTGTTTCGATTTGTTGTTTCGAACAAAACGACATAATATATGAGGTGAGAAGCCAATATGATTTTACAATAAAAAACCCCGCTATTCAAGCGGGGTTTATGCGTTACCGATTTATGCACTTATATAACGAATACGCACTCGTTAAGCATTAACAGCGTCACGCAACTTTTTGCCAACCTTAAAGCGTGGTGCTTTGGATGCGGCTATGCGCATTGGCTCGCCAGTTTGAGGATTGCGGCCGTCGCGCTCTGCCCTCTCAACCACTTCAACTGTCATGAAGCCTACCAGTTGCACTTTGCCACCGGCTACAAGGGCTTCTGTTACTACATCTTCAAAAGCCGAGAGTGACTTCTCTACGTCTTTTTTGGTCAAGTCAGACTTCGCCGCTATGGCTGCAATAAGTTCCGTCTTGTTCATTTCATGTCCTCCTTCAGGATCGTTGTAACCCGCACCTTAGTGTGCTTGGCGGGGGTTTTGTGTACTGGAGGTATTTATAAACCCTTCAAACGCGTTTGTCAAGGAAGTTTCATCAATTTAATCTAAATTTAGCGCTAAGCGCCTGGCGAACACACGATGCGAGCTCATATATCAAATATATGCCCATTGCGTGTATATGCGGGCTTTTTTTTTAATATGTGGTATGGTAGGCATTGGTGTATTTGCATAAAGGGGGTGCCAGTTGTACAAACACATACAAACATATTTATCCAAAGATATATACCCCTTTCATATGCCAGGGCATAAACGCAATACAACGTTTTTACCGGCCGGGCTTACAGGCTACGACATGACTGAAATACCTGGCATGGATATCCTGCACGCCCCTACGGGGATTATAAAGGACTTACAACATAAAATTGCGGATTTTTATGGCGCAGACGAAAGTTTTATCTTGGTTAACGGCTCCACGGCTGGTATTGCGGCGGCTATTTGTGCTGTTTGTAGTGATGGCAGCAAGCTTTACGCAGCCAGGAATGGGCATGTAAGTATGCATAGCGGGATAGCTCTTTCTGGTGCGTTGCCTGAATATATCACCCCAGAAATGGCTGGACTGACCAATGTAATTAGCTTGGCCAATGTAATTGGACTGACCAATGTAATTGGTCTTGCGGGTGGCATAAACCCAAAAACGCTGGACAACATGCAAGATAACTCTGCGGCTTTTATTGTCAGCCCCACATATGAAGGCTTTGTTTCGGATGTTAAGTCTATAGCCGACAAAGTCCATAGCCACAATAGCATCCTTATTGTGGATGAGGCGCATGGGGCGCATTTTCCTTTTCATAGTACATTCCCTGACTCGGCCCTTATGCTGGGTGCAGATATTGTTATACAAAGTTTTCACAAGACACTACCGGTTTTGGGGCAGCTTGCTGTACTGCATGTAAAAAGCCCACGCGTTGACACCGGGCGGCTAAGATATTACTTGCAAGCAATGCAAACAACCAGCCCGTCATACATGCTAATGGCACAGCTTGACTATGCGCTAGAGATGTTGTGGAAGCGGCCCATACTCTTTGACATGTATACAAACCGGCTCAACTCCCTAAGAAACGCGCTAACATCTGACGAAATATTACCACTGGAATTGGTTGGTCCTGGGCTCATAGGTCATATGGGCATACACGACATAGACCGGAGCAAGCTGCTGTTTAACATCAACGTTAACCAAAGTGCCCAGGATATATATGAAACTTTGGCTACAGAATATGGCATACAGCTAGAGATGGCCAACAGCCGGCATTTATTGGCCATGACGTCCGTCGCAGACACAGATGAAGGCATGCAAAAACTATGGGCAGCAATGGGCACGCTCAATGTTAAGCTAAGGGCGGACTCCAATATGTATCACGGCAAAGGCAAACAGCCCAACCAAAGTAGCCGCGACAGGGTATTGTCACAAGATTATGACACCCCCAAAATGGTTATGCCACCGCGGCAAGCTGTGCAACATGCCACGGAAATAATCCCATGGGAAGACGCAGCAGGGCGTATAGCCAGCGAGGTAATTGCCACATACCCGCCGGGCATTGCCCTCATAGCCCCAGGAGAGCGTATCCCAGAAGGTCTGCCAATGCTGGCATCGCATATACGCGTGGTAAGATAAACTTCTTCTGAACTCGGTATTAAAGAAGAAGTCAAATAAATTCCACCACAGGAGGTTAATATATGATACGCATAACACAAGTAAGCACCTACAACTTCGAAAACGCCCTGCGCGGGGCCCGCAACCCTATGAATAGCTGGCACAGGACCGACAGTTACTACAACCAAAATGGGGAGTATATCTTAGGAGAGAACGATTTAGGTCTTGCGTTAAAACTATGCAAAGCCGGTAGCGACCATAGGAAATTTATGCGGCAAATAATTGTGTCAGCGGATATCCTAGCGCCACTGTACTGGTGGAAGGAGTTTGACACATACAAGGTAGGCACCACAGCCAACTCCACAAGCACCATGCACAAGATTCATACAAAACCCTTCGAATTAGACGACTTTAGCCATGACCAGTTAAACGACAGCGGCAAAGAAGCGCTACTAAACATGATAAAAGTACTAGAGACCGCAAGAGTGCAGTTTAACTCATCAAAAGACAAAACCGAATGGTATGGCATTATCCAACTACTACCTTCTGGCTACAACCAGTTAAGGACTTGCACCATGACATACGAAAACCTATGTAATATGTACCATGCAAGAAAAACCCACAAATTATACGAATGGCGAGAGTTTTGCAAATGGGTTGCCACCCTCCCATATGCAGATAAACTAATATGCGGCGTATGATAATAAGACGAGAGCAACCACAGGACTATGCCGAAGTATACAAGCTCGTAGAAACTGCCTTCAACTCAAACCCCGAAACAGACGGCACAGTACCAGATTATCTCAACAACTTACGTACCAAGGATACATTTATCCCAGAGCTGTCCCTGGTTGCTCAACATGAAAACGGCCAAATAATTGGGCAGGTAGTGTTATACAGGACCAACATAACCACAGCCCATAAGGCAATTACAGAGCTTGTCCTTTCTCCTATAAGCGTGCACCCAAACTATTTTCGCCAGGGTATTGCGCGTGCCATGATGGAAAAAGCCTTTGAGATTGCAGTAAACATGGGATACAAAGCTGTGTTCCTTTGCGGCAACCCGGAGTTTTATCACAAGATTGGATTTGTTCCTACGTATACGTACAGCATCCACCATATCAACGACAATACCAAAGCTGCCAAGTGGTGCATGGTACGCGAACTAGTAAAGGGTGCCTTAAGCAATATTAGCGGAAGTGTGGACATCGAATGACTGCATTTATATACAATTATTAATATTTTCCACCCCGAAGGGAGAGAAGCGCTTAAGCGCGAACAATCATGAGATTGATGTTTAAACTGGTAAAAGCCGCACGCATGTACTGGATATATCTATTTATATCTTTGCTTGCCATAGTAGGCATGACCGCCGCCCAGCTTTATGCCCCATTAGTAGTAAGGCAATTAACAGATATGGCAATAAACCAAGACCCGCAACTGGCTGATGTAGCCTTGCGTCTTGGCCTTATTTTGGCGGCTGTTTACCTGGGACAGGTTGTGTGCTCCTTTATAAGGTCGTACTTCACCCACTACGCTGCCTGGCAGTTTCTTGCGGATTTACGGGCAGATGTATACGCCAAGCTTCAGCAATTGTCTATGAAGTTTTACCACGACAAGCAAACCGGCCAAATCATGAGCCGTATAATCAACGATACAAACAATATCGAGTTACTTATCGCCCACGCCGTGCCGGACATAATAGTAAACCTGGTAATACTCATTGG
>WQVY01000086.1 GCA_009785605.1 Defluviitaleaceae bacterium
AAGTGGGTATGTACTTAGCCATGAGCCGCCAAGCAGACAGGGAAGGCTACCCAGAAGTAGCAGAAGCCTACAAAAGGATAGCCTTCGAAGAAGCCGAGCACGCTGCCAAATTTGCAGAGTTGTTGGGCGAAGTTGTAGATGTATCAACCAAAAAGAACTTAGAAATGCGAGTCCTGGCCGAGCATGGCGCGACACAAGGCAAAAAAGACCTTGCAGTAAGGGCAAAGCAGCTCAACCTTGACGCTGTCCATGACACAGTGCACGAGATGTGCAAAGACGAAGCACGGCATGGCATGGCATTCCAAGGCTTGTTGAAGCGTTATTTCTAGAAATGGATAACAAGCGCAACACCATCCAGCGGCAGTTGGTTTATAACGCCGTGGAAGAACTAAACATCCACGCAACAGCCGAGCAAGTATATGAATATGTAATAAAAAGCCACCCAACTGTAAGCAAGGCCACGGTTTATAGGAATCTAAGCCAACTGGCCGAGGCTGGCGAGTTATTGAACATAGGCAATTTTTTTGGTACAACGCACTATGACCATAACTGCCACGAGCACTATCACTTTATGTGCGAACAATGCAGACGGGTATACGATGTACCTGCTATTTTCCCAGACATGCGCAACGAGATTGCGGACATGGATGGGTTTGAAATCAAGGGCTACAACTTAAACTTTCATGGATTGTGCCGGGATTGTTTGGTAGTACAATAGCACAAACGCGGGTGAAATCATGTATACGGGTACAACGTATACTTGGGTTCGCCCGCTTTTTATACGAGATTCGTATTAGACAATAACAACCGGCATACTTCGCTCGTGCCTGTAGCCTTTGATTTTACCAAAAGCCAACCGGTATATATCCCCTACTTCGAATTCTTTTGCCAGCATCTTTGCGGCTAACCCTGTCAAATTGTCCATGGCCTTGCCGTGGGTTATAACCGGTAATGTGGCCTTACTTGTCATTTCGCCAAGCAAGTTTGACGCTTCACGCCTAAAGCCAAGCACACGTATATATGCCGGACCACCTGCGTCTTCATATGCGGTTAGGTCTGCTGGATGCGTCCCAAGTACAACACCAAGAGCCGCACGTTGGATGCGTGTGTATGTGTAGCGTTTGGTTTTGACTGCATCTAGTAACGCAGTAAGGCTGTGGTGTTGGTGAGCTAGATTACGAAAACGATGTTGCAGCCCTTCGCCCATTTCTATGTCTTTTGTAAACAACAGATATCGGAAAATATCGTTATAGTCATCCAGCTTTGCAAGCTCGCTTGTGCGTAGGGTGTTTTTTATTATTTCTAGTACATATGCTGGCATGTGTTGGCTTATGGCAGCATATGCAGCATCGGTTGTCTGCTGCCCGTTTGTGATTACTTTGCGTATCGCTGTTGCTGAGGGGCCACCAGCTTGGCGGAAACTTGTATATACCTCCATTGGCTGGCCCATTTGCCACAGGGCTTTGCAATACTCCATGCCTAGCCCATTGTTTGGTTTTGTTAATAACTCCGGCGATGCGTTTTTTAGCGTGGCGGCAAGCGCCGTCCCTCTTGCTGCTGCAAAGGAGTGACCCATTGCCAGTGCACTTTTTAAGGCGGTTTTATACTCGTCTGGCTCGTGAGCTAGTACGCGCCCGGCTTCTTTGATATGAGTTAAATCCCCGGCTTCGCTTCCAAAGCATAGCCTGTCCACAACCCCGGTTGCGGCAAGCAGCCTAACCCCGGCCCTTGCAAAATAATCGGCCCCAGAAACTACATAGTTTACAGGTATCTCTATAACAATATCCACCCCGGCCAATAGTGCCATACGGGTACGGTGCCATTTATCGCAAATGGCAGGTTCACCCCTCTGCACAAAGTTTCCGCTCATGACTGCTATAGTGTACTCGCGCCCG
This sequence comes from Defluviitaleaceae bacterium, assembly GCA_009785605.1. Taxonomy (GTDB): domain Bacteria; phylum Bacillota; class Clostridia; order Lachnospirales; family WQUN01; genus WRAN01. The sequence goes on from WQVY01000086.1 coordinate 1,896, forward strand.
GTCAGTCTTGTTGTCTCGCGCAAATGCTCTATATGGCCGCTGTGCAGAGGGTTGAATTCTACTATTACTCCTGCCGCTTTCATGTTCACCTCTAGTGTTTGAAAGTAAAAACCGCTTATATACTGGGCTTAAAAACCTTTATCGGTATCATCAAAACCAAGGCTACCGTGTAAACAGCTTGTTCATAAGCAAAAACTGTAGCAATAAGCCATTTGCATTGCCATCTTCCCTAGCTACCATGTCTATGCTATTTCCATCTCCGGCACTACCATCACATGCAAAACACGGCAATACTTCGCCAGACTCGTGTGCAAAGGCTGCCACTTGTGCGCCTCTGCCACATTCTTGTGCCAAGCGCGCCCAGGACCTTGGGCCAACCACGCCGTCGGGTGTTAACTCGTAAATCCTTTGGAAAGTAATAACCGCGGCTTGCGTAAGCGGGCCAAAAACCCCGTCTTCCCTAAGCTGCCTACTGCATGGCTGCGACACATGGTTAAGGCAATGCTGGACTTGGCGCACACTTTCACCGCGTGACCCTACCTGTAAGTTAACCCCAGGGAAAGACGGCATAGGTCCACTGCTTCCGCCACCGCCATCACCACCGCCGCCGGCTGGGCATTCTTGTAACAAGCGCGCCCATGTTAGCGGCCCTATTACACCATCAGGTGTCAAACCAAATATATTTTGAAACGCTATCACAGCATCACGGGTACGAGGCCCGAAAATACCGTCTTCTGTTAGGCGCTGTATCGAAGGGTGCCGTTGCGCAACCCTGTTGAGGCAGCGCTGTATTTGCATAACGGACTCGCCCCGGTCACCTACCCTTATAGGGGTACCAGGGTATGGCGGCATACCATCGCCGCCGCTTGTTATTGGGTATACCTCGCGTATACCGTCGGCTATGGCTTGGGCCATTGTATTAACATCAAACCGCGCCATGTCAGATGGGTTGTTTATAAATGCGCATTCTAGTAGTACTGCGGGCATGTTTGTCTGCCTTAGTATACCAAAAGCATCCTGCCCTTGCGCATTTAATTGAGTCTTTACTCCCCTATTTCTAAAGCCCAGTGCCGCAATGCGGTTTAGTATTGCGTTAGCCAAAGCCCTTGCGCGGCCTGTATCGCGTATGCTTACAAATGCTTCTGTACCTGTGCCTGGTGTACCGCTGTTACTGTTTTGATGTATTTCTACCAGTGCATCTACACGGTTTTGGTTGGCTGTGTTGGCATCGGTGGTGATGTTGCGGTCTACATCTGTAGTACGGTTGTTGAGTACCGTGTAACCCCATCCCCGCAATATTGCGGTCACTGCATTGCTAACAGCCAAATTTAAGTCTTTTTCGCGTAGCCCCCCGGAAACTGCGCCGGGGTCGCTGCCGCCGTGTCCTGCGTATACGGCTATTCTTGGCAAGTTTGTCACTCTCTTTCATATGGCCACGAATCAATTCCTCCAAAGTCATATACATTTACATATCCCATCTCAACCAGTATGCTTGCGGCACTTTGGCTTCGCCTTCCTGCGCGGCAGTACACTAGTATTGTTGCGTTTTTGTCTGGCAAAGTTTCTGCTGCCAGGTCACTTACTGCATAGTCTGGCAGTAGTATCGCGCCTGGTATACGCTCGTTGTCATACTCTTGTTGTGTGCGTACATCCAGGATAATCGCGTATGGGTTTGCCTGCATTATAGCTCGTGCCCGGCTTGCGCTTATGCGCCTTGGCACGCCATATTCGTATGCCATGTATGTCTCCCCTTCCATGTTTGTGTGAAGACCGTCTGTGGCATCTGTACATGTGTCACGCTTTGACTGAATAAGCAAGACAAGCACAACCGCAATGGCGGCTAGGAATAAGATGCATGTTAGACTTAATAATTTCTTGTTCATGGCTGTCTTCCTTTCATTTTATGCAGGTTGGCAGGGTTGGGTGAGGCCTGTCACTTACAGCAGTACTATAAAATAAACAGCAAAAAATTTGCAAGTTTTACGTCATCTACCTATAATATGAAATGAGCGTTTCTATTTGATGTTATCATCAATTCTAAACGAAATTGCTACAACACAAAAGAAGGTGACGCAATGCCCAGATACCACTTCGCGGATGTAGAAAAAAAATGGCGTACACGTTGGGAGGCCGCCCCTGTACAAACCAACGAGGAAACTAGACCTAAATATTATTGCCTTGATATGTTCCCCTACCCTTCTGGTACAGGCTTGCATGTTGGCCACTGGCGCGGGTATGTGCTAAGCGATGTTTTAAGCCGTTATAAAATCCTTCAAGGGTACCATGTACTACACCCCATGGGCTGGGATGCTTTTGGCCTTCCTGCAGAAAATCACGCAATAAAAAAAGGCGTGCACCCTGCGCAAAATACAGCCGAAAACATAGTAACATTTAAGCGCCAGTTGCAAGAAATGGGCGCTATTTTTGATTGGAATCACGAAATAGACACAACAGACCCTGCATACTACAAGTGGACGCAGTGGATATTTGCAAGGATGTTTGAAAAAGGCCTGGCATACGAACAAGAAATGCCCCTTAACTGGTGCGATACATGCAAAGTGGTACTGGCCAATGAAGAAGCGGCAGGCGGCGTATGCGACCGCTGTCACAGCCCCGCAACCAAGAAAAATTTGCGCCAATGGATGCTAAAAATCACAGAATATGCAGAGCGTTTGCTTAGTGACCTAGACAGTCTCAACTGGCCAGAAAAGGTAAAAAAAATGCAAGCCGACTGGATAGGCAAAAGCATAGGCACAGAAATAGACTTTGCAGTAGAGGGCCATGACACTAAAATCCGAGCCTTTACCACCCGCCCAGACACATTAGCAGGTGCAACATTTATGGTACTGGCCCCAGAGCATGAACTAGTAGCTACACTAACTACACCGGCAGAGAAAAATTCCGTCGAAGACTATATAAAGCGTGCCGCAACACGATCGTCTGTAGATCGTATGGCAGACAAGGTCAAAACTGGTGTATTTACCGGCAGTTATGCAATAAACCCCATTACCGGCCCTATACCTATATGGGTGGCAGACTATGTGCTTATAGATTACGGGACAGGCGCAATCATGTGCGTACCAGGACACGATACCCGTGACTTTGAGTTTGCCCAAAAATTTGAACTGCCAATAACTCAAGTAATTGCACCAAGTGGGTATACACAGCCACTACCTCCCCTAGAAGAAGCCTATGTAGGCAACGGTGTACTAGTCAACTCCGGCCAATTTGATGGGCTAAGTGTGGCAGACGGCAAAGAAGCAATTTCTAGTTACTTGGAAAAACAAGGCGCAGGTTCAAGGACCGTCAACTACAAGTTAAGGGACTGGGTGTTCTCCCGACAGCGCTATTGGGGCGAGCCTATACCTATAATACACTGTGATACATGCGGCCCAGTGGTAGTACCCGACTCCGACCTACCAGTAAAACTGCCAGACATAGCCACATATAAACCAACAGATACCGGCGAGTCACCACTGGCTACTGTTGTCGACTGGGTAAACACAACCTGCCCAAAATGCAACGCCCCTGGCAAGCGCGAGACTAATACTATGCCCCAATGGGCAGGGTCATCATGGTACTTTTTGCGCTACCCGGATGTAAACAACAACAATGCACTAGCAAGCCCCCAAGCGCTAAAAGACTGGCTTCCTGTAGACTACTATGTAGGCGGTGTAGAGCATGCGGTACTGCATCTACTGTATGCGCGCTTTTATACAAAATTTTTATATGATATTGGCGTTGTGGACTTTGTTGAGCCGTTCAAAAATTTATTTAACCAGGGCATGATACTCAAAAACGGCAAAAAAATGGCCAAGTCCCAAGGCAATGGCGTATCACCAGACGAGCTTCTACCAAAACACGGCTGTGACGCACTGCGCTTGTACGAGCTATTTGTAGGCCCACCAGAAGTGGACAGCGAATGGGACGACAGTGGGATAGAAGGTGTATCTCGTTTCCTAAACAAGCTGTGGCGCGTCGTAGAAACGGCAGCAGAAAAAAACACACCCGTCACGCAAGAACTCACACGCCTACGCCACCGTATAATCCACGACATAACCACAAGGCTGGAAAACCTTTCGCTAAACACTGTCGTTAGCGGTTTTATGGAGCATACAAATACACTACAAACACTTGCACAGTCCACCGGGGTCGACAAAGAAACTATCGAGACTTTGGCCATACTACTGGCACCGTTTACACCCCATATAGCAGAAGAAATTTGGGAAAAGCTTGGCAACACACAGTCTATATTTACCCAAAAATGGCCCATGTACGACCCAGCCATGCTTAAAACAGACACAATAGAAATTGCACTGCAAATAAACGGCAAGCTACGCGGCAATATAACCATCCCAGCCGACGCAAGCAAAGACGACGTACTAGCCCTAGCCCGCGAGGCCCTAGCCGACAAGCTAAGTGGCGCAGAAGTAAAGAAAAGCATATATGTACCAGGAAGAATAGCCAATTTTGTAGTGGATTTATAAAATAGGAGGCTAATAATGAAAAAAGCACTAATTTTCCAAGGCGGCTGGGACGGTCACGAGCCCAAGCTAGTTTCGAAGCGTTTTGCAGGGATACTGGAACGCGAAGGTTTTAAAACCACAATATCAGATAGCCTAGACTGCCTGGCAGACTTGCCAGCTCTCATGGAGCTAGATTTACTGGTATCTTGCTGGACAATGGGCGATATCAAAAACGAATATGTAATAAATGTAGCCAAAGCAGTGGGTGCAGGCGTTGGCATTGCCGGTTGCCATGGCGGGATGTGCGACTCTTTTAGGCAAAACACAGAGTGGCAGTTTATCACTGGCGGGCAATGGGTATCCCACCCCGGCGGCGACACGGTCGAGTACATGGTAGACATTACAGCCCATTCTAACCCAATAGTAGCCGGCATTGCTGACTTCCCCGTAAAAAGCGAGCATTATTACCTACACATTGACCCAGCCATAGAAGTATTGGCTACAACACGCTTCCCATCCAATGTGCCGTACTATCATATCTCCAACAAACCCGTGGATATGCCAGTTGCATGGACCAAGTCCTGGGGCAACGGGCGTGTATTTTACACATCGCTAGGCCATGTAGACAGCGTTTTTGAAAAATCCCCAAGTGCCCAAGAAATCATGCGCCGCGGGATGCTGTGGGCAGCAGAAGGTAAGGCATATGCTGTTAATAATGGCTTAACCACCGCACGGTTTGAAAATGATGCTAAAATGTATTGATTAGAATTGGCATATACTATAGCAAGAAAGTTTTGAAACGGAGGTTTTATTATGATGAGACATGGTGGTTACGGAAACGAACATCCCAATGTGTACGATGCAAACCAAGTTGACCAATATGCCATTAACGCCTATGTAGCGCGTGTATTTGGCTGGATGTTTATTGGGCTACTGGTCACGGCCCTAACAACAATAGGCATAATTTACGGTATCAATGTAAACGAGGCCTTTGCAGATTTTATTATTGGTATGCAACAGGTAGTTTTTTTGGTATTTATTGCAGAGTTTTTTATTGTTGTTGCTATTTCAGCACGGGTAACAAAAATGAACCCTACCACCGCAAAGCTGATGTACTTGGTTTATGCAGTGCTTAACGGTTTCACTTTTGGATTATTTGCGGTACTGTATGCATATCACTCTGGCGGCGGGATTCATACGTTGGGCATGGCCTTTGGGCTTACTGCGGTATGCTTTGGGATAATGGCAGCGTATGGGCTCATAACCAAAGCTGACCTTACGCGGTTTAGCAACTTACTGTTTATGGGGCTTATCGGGATTATTATCGCATCTGTAGCAAATATTTTCATGGGCAATGGCATGTTAGACTTCCTGATTTGTGTGATAGGGCTGTTTTTGTTCCTTGGGATTACAGCGCACCGCACCCAAATGATTAAAAACCACTTTGCACATGTAGCTTTGAGTGCAAATGCCAATCATGGCCAAGACGAATATGGGTACAACCTGCAGCAGAGCGCACTTGCCAGCAACCTTGCTATTGTGGGGGCGCTGATGCTTTACTTGGCATTTATAAATATTTTTATGTTTATTTTGAGGCTGTTTGGCGGCGGGTCTCGGAGGTAGGGTAGGAAAATTCTAGAGAGCATAATTGCATAAAGTGTGTACAGATCAAAGCCTACATGCAACGAACATCCGGCAAACCATCACCGGGAACAATAGGTTAAGTAATACAGAATCCCAGGCCGACATGGAGAGTAGTATCCGTCGGCCTTTTATTATGAAAAAACTAAAGAAATGATGAACTAGTCAAGGTTGCAAACAGTAAGGGACAAAGGGTGAGTAAACTTATGCAAAGACATTGTATAACCAAAACACGGGGTGCATTATACGCAATCATATTACTGGCATTGTTTATATCACTAGCGGGGTGCAGAAGTGAGCCAACAACTATTGCAGACATAGCATATGACAGGCGCACAAGAAGCCGAAATACCGATTTCCGTATATACATAGAGGAAAATGGTATATATGTGCCCTATCTTGTACTAACGGCAAACTATGGCGGCAATGTGTTGCTACTAAGGGAGCATTTGTTGGATGATAGCAGACCTTTTAACATTAGCCCACATGGTCATGATTTTTGGGCACGGCAAGACTTTGGAGCATATTACCCTGATAGCTATATCGACAATTTTTTAAATACAGATTTTAAAAATACCCTTGGAGCTGCCGTGCTTGCGGCAATGGTACCCAGCTATATTGCGGTTACAGCCAAAGAAAGTCTTAGTTTCGTCAGTAGAAGCACATACACAATAACACGCTATGTGTTCCTTTTGTCGTTCAGAGAATTGGGTGTTCCGGATCCACTTACGAGTGTACCCGAGGGTGAAGTGTTAAGATTTTTTAGAGGTCATCACTCAGGGAGAGTTGCTAGTTTTTCAGATGGCAGGGCAAGTCCTTATTGGACGCGAACACCTCAAACATGGGAAACATTCAGGGTATTTTCTATAGGAGTAAATGCTACAGGTGCTGGCTCTGTAAGCTTTTACAACGGTGTCCGTCCAGCCTTCAGTTTGTGCAGGTCAACACCAATAACAACACGTACTGACATCATAAGTGAAGAAACCGTTTTCGTGATTAGTATAAACAATCAATAACAACACGTAACCATGGCATGGCACACAAGTGCCGTATAATACAAAAGGAGGAAATCAAGTAAAATAATGTTTGACACCAAAAATACGAAATGATACAATCGGCTTGTGTCAAATCCTGCCTAATAATAGCTATCCATTCATAAGGATGAGAAAAATGAAAACATTATTCACATGCCAAGCATACATATACACACCAACATCCCAGGCCGATT
>WQVY01000087.1 GCA_009785605.1 Defluviitaleaceae bacterium
CATAGATACACCACTACTCACCATAACTTAGAGTTTGCCAATGTTGCGTACGAAGACCGTTACGCCCCAAGCATAATACGGCAACGCACATGGAATACCCCCATAAACGCAAACCTGGATCCTGTCACAAATGGTGTAAACCATATGGATCATAGGTTCCCACGCAACCCCAGGCGCGCTGGCTATGTATTTGTGGGTTGGTCTGTTAACTATGACTTAAACCCGCTTAACAACGCTGGTACCGAGCCTAGAGCTATTGGCCTAGCCGCATCCTCAGGGGTTAACCTACATGCGCCTGTTGCCAATGTGTTTTGGAATAATGCCCGATTTCTTAACGAGACGGCATACCTAGTACCACTTGCGCCCGGTGGGGTGCTCAACTTACACGCAATTTGGGCGCCGGCTTTTGACCTTACATTAAGGGGTAACGGCAATACGGGCCCTGAAGTATTGTCCCTGCCGGCCAATACAAATGTGAGGTTTACGAACGTGCCATCTACAAGCGTAGGTACTGTACTTACAGAAGTTATACGTCCAATGCCTTTGGCGGGCTTTCACTTCAATAATATGCAAACTCATAGCCATGGATGGAGTTCTCCACTCCAAGGCATGGTGTGGTTCCCCAATTTTTTTGTTTTCCAGTATACGTACTCGTCGTCTGTTTCTAACTTATTTACACGACCGGCAACCGAACGCGATAGATTTTTTTATGGCCGAATCACGGATGCCGGTACAATCATGCCGGCCGATAGTTTTTTAAGCCCGTTTAATACAGACTCTCGCGGGCTTGGAGAGCGTGTTGCCACAAATACACGATTTAGTCCTGCTTTTTTTGCCCGGAACAGTAATAATGCTCTACAAACAAGGCCAGATGGCACTATGTACATGACTGCATATGTGCAGTGGGGCAGGTGGCTGACATTTGATGGCAATCATCAATCAATAGCGGGCCCATCCGGTGTAAGCAGAAGGGTACTAGTACCGGTAGGGGACTCCGTAAACGACATATTAAACGCGTCAACTCGTAATACAAATGCACCCGATGTCAGGCATTTTTGGGAAGGTGGTGCAGGTCAGTGGGCGGGAGAGCCGGGCCCAGCAGGCACACGTGGCGGCTGGCCTATTGACCCATCTCAGGAATTGCCTCCGCGAAACTCTGACGATAGCGGTGGCGATTGGCACGCACTGTTTCACCACCCCAATATACAAGGCTCTGTACTTGTAGGTTGGCACAGGAACCCAAGCGGTGACTCATGTATTAATTGCCAAGCAGGTATCCCCAACGAGCCAACATGTATCCATGATGGCGAAGGTTGTTGGTATGACGCAAGCTCCCCAATACTAAGGACTACGACCATCTACGCCATATGGGACACAAATATTATATTTGAGCCTGGCATAGGCGGAAGTGCCGTAGATATGGGCCCGGTAGGGGATTTGAGAAGACCAGTACCCGGCCTGAATAACCAGCTAAACCCAATTCCTGGCGACCCTGTGTGGGGTAATGCGGAATTTTTGGGTTGGTTTAGAGTGCCTTACTTCGACAGGACTCAGGCCGCACCTCCGTCATTAGATCCCGCATCAACAAATATTACTACTGGCTGGCGGGTATTTGCTGTTTTTGGCGCGGATGTACGTTTTGTTCCTTATGGCCCACATACTTTGTCTGCAGGTGGGTTTTTACACGCTAACCCAGGTCAGGTTACTGTACACCGGGATATAGCACATATTTCAGGCGATCATATTAGGATATTACATTACGAAGCCAACGGGACTCCTTCATCTGTGCCACGCCGCCCACCCCAGGACGGGTGGTTACCCGAACAGTTTACCGGCGAGTGGTTTGCCGTTATTTGCCGCTGTGATGACGATTGTATCGAATGCGGCGTTGCCGGAGCTACAAACTGTGGGGACTTTACCACTCCAACATGCTCCCACTGCGACCCTTATGATGCAAATAACAGGGAAATATTCCGCCCCCGTAATCACCCAGGCAACCCGACTCCATACGGGACCGTAATAGGCAGTATGAGACTGTACCCAGTATGGCGGTCACGCGTGACATTTTGGCCTGGCCATACACGCGGGTTGCTGGAAACAGATGATGGGATTGCACACGAAAGTGTCATGCGCACGCTGCCAGAAGGGTTAACACTTTCTAGCAACGATGCTCTAGAGCAAGTACCCGGTGTGCATTTTGCCCCACTAAGCCCGACTTGGGTCAATGACCCAGGGCTAAGTTTTATGGGTTGGCGCAAAATAGACCAAAATGGGCAGCCACTAAGATACCGCCCTGGCGAGAATGGTCTACTAGTACCACTAGACCCGGAAGACCCGCTGCATGTGTGGACTAGTGCAGAGGTGGCCAACATGCGTGCCGTACGGTCTAACCATCATTTTGAAGCCATATGGCAGCCAAATATAATGTTTTATAAACTGCGCGCTACTGTAAACCCAAGCGCCCAGCTAGGATATTATCCACTTCCAGGCGCAAGGTTTGTGTTGGAGTGTATAACCACAAACGCACGTATATACCCCCCTGTTTCTGATGACCCCAATGACCCAACATATATGGTAAGTGGTGGTACCGGCAGGGTGTATATTGGCAGGACATTAACACCAGATTTATGGGTCCCGTCACTTGTATCACAGCCTGGATGGGATGGAACAATGACCTTCAGGTTAAGGGAAGTATTGGCCCCAGAGGGGTATATGACTCCAGACGGGTACTGGATTGTTACAATAAATACTGCTGCTAACATAAACCAGCTGGGTACGGTACCTGTATTTACTTTTGTACCCAACCCGGATTTGGATTGTCACCAGATGTTTGCTACCTACGATTATTTGGATTTCCAAACCGTAGGTGTTGGTACGAGGTACCAGTTTGTGCGCAACATGCCGTACGATTTCAATTTTTGGAAAGTTGACGGACTTAATGAACGGTTAGAAGGTGCTCATTTGCGTTTGTTTGTGTACAACGGGGTGGGTGAACCGGATGATGTTTTGGTTACGCAAGCAATGGTAGATGCCGGGTACTGGACGCAACTGGGCGAAGACAGGATAAGCTGTGACACTAACCCAATGGTGTTTAGGATGATACCTGGCAGATACCGCCCGTGTGTGCCAGATGATGCTAATGAATGTAAACATTGCGAGTATACTTATGTAGCTGGCAACTACTGTTTCCAGCGCAATTATTACCGCTTGGTAGAGGTTATACCCCCGCCGGGGCACCAGATGCCCATGGGGCAGTGGCATTTAAGAGTACAAAGCGCTATACCATCTGCGGCCCCTCCAACATTGTATATTAGGCTAATAAGCGACACACCTATGCCCATGATCGTGTCTTATTCGCCTTTCATAAGGCAGACATACCTAATCTACAACCGTGCAGATTTTAACCTGCCGCTTACAGGCGGGCGCGGTATAAATATGTTTGCACTGGCAGGTGTATCGGTACTTGCACTAGCCGCTGGGCTAGTGGTATGGAGGAAGCATAAACAACCAGAAAGTGCAGTATCATATAAGAAACTAAAGTAGGACATAGGGTATTGCCCTTGAAATCACTGTTTCGCAGTGATATAGTAATAAATAGATTTCTTCTGAAATTACCTTTGCGGCCAAAAAATCATAGGCATTAGTATGTTTTTTGGCCGCTTATTCGGTATTTCGGAAGAAGTCCAACAATTAAAGGCGATGACGAGGAGGAGTACATCCTTCCCAAAGCACAGAGAGGAAGCGGTTGCTATAAACTGCATAATATTGTAGTTTTGGCGTGGTGTAAGCTTTCGTGAGGGAAGTATGGAAGGTAGCCTTCGAGCTGTGAACCGAACGGGTTGTTATACACCTTAGTAGGCTTCAACGGAGTTTCCACCGTTATAAGGAAGACGGTATCGGATAAGCCATCCCGTACCGGTAGAGTGCGGGGTTTTCCCCGAATTTGGGTGGTACCGCGGATAATATATTCGTCCCAAGCAACAGTTGGTCAAGATGCATTGCATTTTGGGCAACGGTTGCTTGGGACTTTTTTTATACAAACATAGGAGGTTTATCATGGAAAAACGTTACGATTTCATGCAAACAGAAAAACAAATGCAAGAGTTGTGGGACAAGGAAAAAGTCTACCGCTTTAACAAAAACGCCCCAGGCGAAATCTACTCTATAGATACGCCGCCACTCAATGTAAGCGGTGACTTGCACATCGGCCATCTTTTCTCGTACACGCAAGCAGAAATGATTGCTAGGTTCCGCCGTATGCAAGGGTACAATGTGTTCTACCCCTTCGGCTACGACGATAACGGCCTGCCTACCGAAAGGCTGGTAGAGCGTGAAGAAGATATCCGCGCACACGCCGTCCCACGTAGCCAGTTTATAGAAAAATGCCTTAATGTCACCGAAAAGTATAAGCATAGGTTTAGGGAGTTTTGGCAGACACTTGGCTTTAGTGCAGATTGGGAGACAGAGTACCAAACCATCAGCGACAGTACGAGAAAAATCTCGCAAGAGTTATTTCTAGAGCTAGTAAAAATGGGTAAGGCATATACTAAAGAGTCTCCTGTCTTGTGGTGTACAGAATGCCGCACATCTATAGCACAGGCAGAAGTAGAAACAAAAGATGTAAGCGGTAGTTTTAACTATATCCATTTCCACATAGACGGCGACACTGTAGAGGTAGCTACCACACGACCAGAGTTGCTGTATGGTTGTGTATGCCTGTTTGTTAACCCAAGCGATGAGCGCTACAAGCAGTATATTGGCAAACTAGCAACTGTACCGCTGTATAACTATCAAGTCCCTGTTATGGCAGACGAAAAGGTAGCCATAGAAAAGGGCACGGGCGTAGTAATGTGCTGCACGTTTGGCGATGCGGTAGATATGCAGTGGTATATCCAATACAACTTGCCATACAAGAAAATCATCCTGCCTGACGGCAAAATTGCAGAGGATGTACCATTTATAGGTGGTATGCGCATCTTGCCCGCGCAAAAAGAAATTGTACGCATATTGGGCGAACAAGGACTGCTTGTGAAGTTCGAACCTATAGTGCATGCAGTTGGCACACACGAGCGATGCGGAAAGCCATCGGAAATTATCCCGTCGCGGCAGTGGTATATTGATATCTTGAGCGAGCGGGAACGGTATTTACAAGCCGCAAATGAAATTAACTGGTACCCGCAGTCCATGAAAAGCAGATATATTGCATGGGTAGAAAATTTAAAATGGGACTGGTGTATTTCTCGCCAAAGGTACTTTGGGGTGCCGTTTCCTGTGTGGTATTGCAACGAATGCGATAAAGCGGCCTTTGCCAAAGAGCCGCAGCTCCCTGTCAACCCTATGGAAACAACATATCAAGGCGTATGTGAATGTGGTAATGCCACTTTTACCCCAGAAAGCGCTGTATTGGATACATGGGCCACATCCAGTGTGACACCACAAATAAATGAGCGGCATGGCGTTAAGTTCACACCCATGAGTATGCGCACCCAAGCCCACGAGATTATCCGGACATGGACGTTTTATACAATTGTCCGCAGTTTGTATCATACGGGTAGCATCCCATGGAAAGACATAATGATATGTGGTTTTGTGTTGGCCGAAAAAGGCGAGAAGCTGGGCAAGTCAAAGCACAATAGTATCTTAGACCCAAGAAACCTAGTAGCTACACATTCTGCCGATGTGTTGCGCTATTGGACAGCAACTGCACGGCTTGGGACGGATACGTTTTTCTCGGTAGATGACTTATCTATTTCTAAGCGGTTTATAACAAAAATGTGGAATGCATATAAGTTTTGCATCCCGCATTTGCAGGATATAGACCTGACACAAACACCAGAGTTTATGCCGGTAGACGAGTGGATAACCCAACGGGCCAACGAGACAACGCAAAACGTTGCAAGACTGCTATCCCAATATGAGATAGGCATGGCGCGACACGAAATAGACGAGTTTTTTTGGAAGGATTTTTGCGATAATTATATAGAAATTGTAAAAGAACGCCTATATCGCCCCGATATCCACGGTGAAAATGAGCGAAGAAGCGGGCAGCACGCATTGTACTATGTAGCACTTAACATCCTAAAACTGTATGCCCCGTATGTCCCACACATAACAGAGCGCATATATCAGGAATTTTTCCGCCAGCATGAAGGCGAAGTGTCTATCCACCTTATGCATTGGGCAAAGCCCAGTGTGATAAACAGTGCCATACTCGATTTTGGCAAGCAACTAAAGGAAAATATCTTCGAGATGCGCAAATATAAGTCCGAGCGGAATATTTCTATGGCATCGGAAATAGACGTGCTTGAAATACGCACTCAAAAACAATATCAACATTGGTTTGAACAAACAGAAAAAGACATTATTGCGTGTTCGAGGGCAGCCGCAATCAAATATATTGTGTAGCAGTCACACCTTTTTCATGTTGTTGAGAGTAAGGCAAATATATGTTAATCTGTCCCAAACATACACAAAAATATAATTGGACGGAGGAGTAAGTGTGAAACATCCGTGAAGCGGATTTTCATACCAACCTATTTGTCCCGCCGACGAAGGAGGCACGAATTGAAATGACTGGTGAAAAAGAAAAGCTAAAAATTCACAAGCTGGTTGAGATGGGCAAGCGCGCACATATGCTTGTCCGCGAGGGCCAAATGGGTGACCCCGAACTTATTACGCTATCCGACCAACTAACGTGGCTGGATGCAGAAACAAACGCACATATGGGCAGGAGGGCACCTGTACGGGGTGACGGGATTTGCCCCCAATGCAATATGGGCTTCGAAGGCTCATATTGTGGGGGGTGCGGTTTAAACATTGACGAGTTTTTTTCGCGGCCTATAAGCACATGTGAAAAATGCGGCTTTGTTGTAAACGCAGACGATGCATATTGTGGCGTATGCGGCAGTAAAAGGAGGGCATAATATATGCAGTTTTGCGAAAAATGCGGAGCAAAAGCTTCTGCGGCTTATTGTCCAAAATGCGGCTATGCAAAACAACTGCAATTGCCGCAAATGAGTGTGACATATGCCGAGTCTAAGTTTTGTTCTAAATGCGGAAAGCCTGTGCCGGCAGCATACTGTGGTGGTTGTGGCACAGGGCGCGCAGTTAACATACACATGGGACGGCCATCTTCGTATGGCGGGGCGCGGGTTGCATATAGCCCTGCCGGGAGTGCTGTGCCGGCCGCGGGCGGTTTGCCTTTCCCTATAGAGTGGCTGTTGATGGGGATTGTGCTTATGTTTGCACTAAGTACGATGTCGTTTTTGGGTGGGCTAATGCTTGTATGTGCTCTTATACCGGCGGCGTTAATGGCATATGACAGGAACCTCTACGAAAGGTTAAAACTTTTTGTGGGTGCCGGGGGCGCTGGGCTTGGGTTGGTTTTTGCAATCTTGGCCACGTTTGTTGGCACTTTAAGGTTTCACCCGTTTGCGCTATTACTGTGTATTGTGGGGCTGCTGGTTATAGCTTTCATTAGTGTGCACGAAATGTTGGGGATTAGGCTCCCTGGCGAAGCAGAGAAAATATTGTCATATGTAGAAAGCCCTATGTATTTTTATGGCGTAGCCATATATTTTGCAGTTGTGACTGTGTTTATGCGCATTAATATTGACTTCCTTTTCTTTAGGTCTGTTACCAATTTTGGTGTGGTAAGAGTATTTCTATCATTGATTTTTGCTGCGGTATTGCTTGTGCCGGTGACTGGCGTTGCATTCTTACTATGGCGCGGCATGAATGATATGATTGATAAGGCGCTAATTGCGCTGGGTGGCTCTGCAGTGCTTGCTGTGTTTATAATCCCATTGTTTTTCCGCCGTCAGGTTGGCACGCCCTTACTGTTTGTATTTTTGGGGCTGGGTGCTGTAGCACTTACAGGGGTTATACTTTTTACATTTAAGGATGCAATAATGCAGGTTTTTGGTACTGGTGCTGGTGGTGCTGCATTGCCTGTTGCACAACAGCCATATCAGGCAAGCACTTATGCGCCTACGGCAATGGCACCGGGGGGGCATATGCATGGGCGCGCGCCGGGAAGCCACCCGCAGGCACATGCACCTGGGCCTGGCCCTGGCCCCGGTGGCCACACGTCGGGCGGATATCCGCATCCGGGGGTTGCGGCAAGTGCGCCACATAGCACAACGGTTAATGTCAATGTTGCAATGCATGGGTACCACCAGCCTGTGGGGCAGCTTAAGACAAACCGCAGCCTGCTTGTGACGCTTCTGCTTTCTTTTATTACATGTGGCATCTACGAGATAATACAGATGTCGTCTATTTCTACAGATATTAATATAATTGCCCAGCGGTATGATGGTAGGCGGACTATGCATTTCTGCTTGCTGATATTTGTTATTTCGCCTATCACCTGTGGTATCGGTACTCTTGTTTGGTTCCATAACTTGTCTGGCCGTATTGGCAATGAGCTTATGCGGCGTGGTATCCGTGAAAATTTTAACGCGAGCACTTTTTGGCTATGGGGCGTTCTTGGCATCTTGTTGTTTGGGATTGGGCCGCTTATATACTTATACAAGCTGTTCCGCGCCATGAATCTGCTGTCTGCGCATTATAATGTAAACGGATAAACAACATTAACAACCTATGTAATATGTAACCGGCAAAGGGGCTGTCTCGTGAAGCCCCGAAAAAAAAGAGAGCGGCGCAAAGCGCCCAGCTCTCTTTTTTTGTTGTAAAATCAGTTTATGCTGAACCAACTACAACGCGAAAATCATACCCTAAACC
>WQVY01000088.1 GCA_009785605.1 Defluviitaleaceae bacterium
CAAGGGCAGTGTCCCGCCGCTTTGGTCATTTGGGTATTGGCAAAGTAAGATTAGTTACACATCTGCAGCCGAGACATTGGACATTGCCCGCAATATGAGGCAGCACAATATCCCGCTGGATGTCTTGCATCTTGATACACATTGGTTTGAAAAAGATTGGTACTGCAACTTGGAATTTTGCAAAGAACGTTTCCCTGATGTGGATGCCTATCTTGACGAGATGGGCAAGCTGGGTGTGAAGATATCACTGTGGCAGCTACCATATATACCAGAAGGCTCGCGGCTTTTTGATGAGATAAAAAACGCCAACGGCTTTGTTAAAAACAAAGATGGCGGCATATACGACCTGGGTCTATGTTTTACACCAGGTTTTAAAGGCATTGTAGGTGTTGTTGATTTCACATGCCCAGATGGGGTTGGCATTTACCTTGATGCAATTAAGGGGCTGCTAAAACGCGGGGTAAGAGCAATAAAGACCGACTTTGGCGAGTCCGCACCCATAGACGGTATATACCACGACGGCACACCTGGGGAGCAGATGCATAACCTTTACCCGCTGCTATATAACAAGGCTGTATTTGAAGCCACATGCGAGACGCTTGGTGAAAAAGAGGGGATGGTGTGGGCGCGCTCTGCCTGGGCAGGGGGGCAGCGGTACCCTGTGCATTGGGGTGGGGATAACAGCCCCAACTATTTTAACCTTGTGCCACAGTTTGCAGGGGGGCTTAGTATGGGCCTTTCTGGCTTCCAGTTCTGGAGCCAGGATATTGGGGGATTTCTTGGGGATACATCTGGGCGCTTGCTAATACGCTGGATGCAAGCGGCTATGTTTATGTCGCACAGCCGGATACATGGCTCTGGTGATAGGGAGCTATATAAATTTGATAATGAGACTATGACTATATGCAGGAGTTTTATACAACTGCGGTACAGGCTTATGCCTTATATTTACGCCATGGCTGTCAAGTGTGTAAAAGACTCACTGCCTATGATGAGGCCGCTTGTGGTCGAGTATCAGTATGACCCCAACGTGGCTACCATAGACAGCCAATGGCTGTTTGGCGAAAGTATCTTGGTCGCACCTATTTGCGATGATGGAGACACAAGGCGGGTTTACCTACCGGGCGGCGTGTGGACTTGCTGGTGGAGTGGTGAGCGCATCCTTGGCAACCAGTGGGTTGATGCTAAGGCAGATATCGCGAAAATACCGCTATATATCCGCGAAGGGGCTATTATACCCTTTGGCCCTGATATGCAGTTTATAGGCGAAAAAGAAACAAATAGCCTGGTGATTAAAGTTGCGGTGTTTGAACAAGATGGAGTTAACTGCCTAGAAGTACCCCTGGGAAGCAAGACCGTAGTTGTAGAATATATGTGCAAAAACGGCGTGCATACCGTAAAGGTAGATGATGCTGGGGTTGATGTGAAAATAGAGCAATATTGCTATGATAATGACAACCTAAAGCCCGATGACTATGGGGTTTATACTTGGGAAATTGTAAAAGCGAATTAGCAGACATATTTAAATGTTCTAGGACAAGAAGCCTCCCTGCATCCGTGGTAGCCTGTCGTCGAATGGAGGGATGCATCATGTATTGGATAAAGGAGATGCAAAACGCTATTGGCTTCATAGAGGACAACCTGCTAGAAGACATTAGCATGGATGCAATAGCCAGTAGCGCAAACTCGTCTTTGCCCAATTTCCAAAAAATCTTTTCTATCGTCACGGGGATGACCGTTGGGGATTATATCCGCGCGCGGCGGCTTTCTTTGGCGGCACAGGAATTGGCAGCATCCAACAACAAGGCGTTGGATGTAGCGGTAAAATACGGGTTTGAAACTGCCGCGGGGTTCTCTAAAGCCTTTACCCGTTTCCACGGCGTCACACCGTCTGATGTGATGCGCCACAAATCCAACATCGTGTATTTTGCGCCCCTCACTATCAATATTGATATCCGAGGAGGACGCACGATGAGACGAAAGTTGATACCCAACTTGCCCGAAATCACCTATGACGGCAACAACGCCGCATTTTTTACTACGCTATTGGCGGCAACGCTCCAAAGCATGGGCGAAGAATGTGACAAGGCAAAGTTAATCGCACTTAGTGGGGAGGGCAACCGTTTTTGCTGGACCCAAGGCAAGTGGATATTTGGCAACGAAGTGGCCGAGAGCATTAACGAAACGCCTTTCGAAACACAGCACCGTGTACTTTCGGCCATAGGCTGGAATGCGAAGTACATCACAGTCACCCGCGACAAAGACGGCAAGTATATGAACACTGACCGCTTACAAATACGGCAGGACTTTGTAAGCGCCATAGACAATGGGTATCCCGTCATCGCACAGTACGATATGGGCGACAATGACATGAATGTGTTTTTTGGGTATGAAAATGACGGCGAAAAGGTCATTGGCTATGAATACAACAATGGTTTCGAACCGGGCAAGTCCATGCCAACAGATTTTAGTACGCCCATAACATGGGACGATTGGGAAAGTAAAATTAACGGCTATATACTTTTAATGGGCAAGCAGACTACCGTGTCCGAGCGGGCGACGGCGCTGTCGTTATTCCGCACTATTAGCCAGCACGCCCGCAAGACCAGTGAAATACGTGGCAAAAAGGTAGGTATTGCCGCGTGGGAATCATATTTGCACATGCTTGAACATGATGATTTTACTGGCCTAGGGTTGCTGGAAGAAGATGCGCCAACTGTAGACGGTATTGCGCATAGCGTTCAGCACCGCTTTTTTATTTTTTGCGATGGGCTTACCCAAATATATGCCCGCAAAGGCGCGCTGCCGTATTATACGTTACTGTCTGAAAAGTTCCCGGAGTGGCGCGAAGCGCTAAATACCGCCGTTGCAGCTTTGGATGCTTGCGCCAACTTTGCTGGGTTTTTGTGGAGCATTGGGTTTACCTTTGACAATGCAGGCTTTGAAAAATTTAAGTCCGCCGAAGGCAGGAAAGCCCTTGCCGATGAAGGGCGAAAAGCAATGCACAATGATATAATAGCCGTGGAGCAGTTTGAAGAAATATTGAGGCAAGAAGGGATATAACTTCTAAATGAAAGCACGGTGCATCTGATGAATTTATCAAAGTCAATTGATTTTCTTCTAGAAAATGCGGGCCCTGTAATTCAATACCGGTTGAAAAAAGAAATATTGCAAACCATTACTAATACGAATCTCAGAAAATCACGTCGACAACCGAGTGGAAAATCGGCGGCTTTAAGCCGTTTTTCGCGATGTGTTGTCGACGATGATTTTCCAGATTCGTATAAGGCAGAGGAAGAAGATTTGCTGGCGCAAATTTATCAGCTACCTTATTTTAAACTGGTCGAGAGCTATGCCAAACCCAACGGTTTTATTGGCGAGGGTATACATGGGTTTACAAACTGGCGTGGTGTAAGATTTCATGAAACGCCTTTCCAGGATGGCGAAAGTGCAGCAAAGCTGCTTGTGTATTATGGCATCCCTAAAAACCACCCGCTAGTTACCGCGCTTATATCTGCATACCGTAGTGATGATGTACTTCATGAAGAATATAGCAAAAGGCCGCCCGCGGAGTATAGGGGATTTATGTCCCGTGCTGTTGGTTTGCGCCAAGGTGGCGGGCTTGATACATTGCTATAGCAAAATAATTCGAAATCGGTCTCGCCTGTCGCCGATTTTGCCTTGAAGCGTTGGCAAATTCGGCTCGGGTGAGGACCGTTTCTCATTGATTTTGCTGTATACACATTGCAAGCAATGCTGGGGTACGGCGATGATGGCACTGTAAGCCATTTTCAAGAAATATCACTTGATGCTTTCGCAGCTATGTTGCAAATTTCAAACATAGAAGAAATAACAGAAAACACATTGAAAAAGAAAGGCAACTTTTACTACCACTATGTAACAGAAGATAAATACATGCCTTGTTGCTATCACTTGGCTACGCTTGCCTATACCCACAACTGGCGGACACCGGCAAATATAAAGTTACTATCCAATGCCATTAACCACATAAACAATGACTTAATAAATGAAACAGAAGGCGTGCTTGTAAAAGGCGGGACTGGCTATGTTGGTGCGTTTGGGTCAATGATACGCCCTCACCCACCTTTTACAGTTGACTATGTAAACGCAGTTGTAATGCACCGCAGGTTGCTATCAGAAATGGCTATGACAGGCGCTGGCACGCAAATAGATATATTGCGGCAAACGGCAGACAACATAAAAGAAGCGCTGCACAGTGATG
Source organism: Defluviitaleaceae bacterium (assembly GCA_009785605.1). GTDB lineage: Bacteria > Bacillota > Clostridia > Lachnospirales > WQUN01 > WRAN01. The sequence continues at coordinate 4,244 of WQVY01000088.1, forward strand.
GCATCTTGCGCTTGCGCTACGAGTCTGAATCACAAAAAAAAGCACTTACAGGCGGTAAGTACAAAGCCGTTGGCGGTTATGGAGATGTGTTTTTAGAGCCTAACTACAAAAAGAAAACTGCCTTGGATTGTGATTTAACCTTTTGGGCAGTACAATTTTTGTCGTTAATGAACCACTCAAGTTGTTCCGCCGGCGGGGAGGCATGAATCAAGAAATGACAAAGATTAAAAAATTTTCTATCAACCCAAGCGCTGCGGCCAACGCATCGCCCGATACCCATATATCCGGGGCAAAGCCTAGACCTTCTTGGAAATGACTTTCGTGCAATGCATTCCACATATTACCCATATTAAAGGGCATGCGGCTACGCGGTAAATGTAATGTAAAACCCATATTGGCCATGAAGGCCCCGCCGGTATTTTGTCCAATTATTAGTGTATTTTCTAAGTTGAATGCCATGTCTACCATAAATTCAGCAGCAGACTGTGTATAGGGCCCCGTTAATACAATTATTAGTTGGTCGCTAGAAATAAGCCCCTCACGTGGGTTGGCATGATACATATGATGATCATCGAAAATTGCGAATCGCTCACCTCTACCAAAATCCGTCACAGGAAATAGCCCAATACCTCTTGTCCTTAACACATAATAACTTGAGGGGATGTATTCGCCTTTTAAAATATAAAACCATTCGAAGGGTATCCCAATATCACCGCCCAAGCATTTGCGCAAGTCAAGTATAAATACTTGTTCATTTCTAAGCTGATGAGCGTATTGTAAAAACTGCAATATGTATCTATCTCCCCCTACGGTTGTGGGGCTCATGGACTCTATAGCAACAACAGGCACATCCCGGTCGGTATCAAGTGACGGCACTGGGCATATCACGCGCGGCTGGGGTTGCTTCATCTTTTCTAAAGGTATAGCTTCTACGGTACCATCGCTATAGCGGATGTATAAATATTTGGGAATTGCATCTGCCGGGGTGGCTAGGGTTAGTAATGGAATTACCGGGGTGAAGAAAAAGCCGTGACCATCTTCGTCTATGCTTAAACGTAGTATTTCATCTGCATCCAATATTAGCCCTGGGTGGCATGGCAACCACAGCTCTTGTATATATAGGCTGTTTGACCGGTTTACAAACCCGTTTTCGCTTATATCAAACATTGTATTGGCCACAAAAAATCTATATAAATCCCCAAATGATGTACTGTCTATGCGGAAATGCCTATCATATATAACTTGCGATAAGTGATAGACATAAAGCTGCCCCAACGCCCTTGTACACCAGTATTGTTGGGTGCTAATGGTGTCTATAATCTTATCGCGCATGGGAGCAAAAACATCATCCCCGCCAAAATAAATATAAAGCCCATACCCTGCGGCTAAGGTGTTAAATAAAAATTGAGTGTCATAGATGGCGTAGTCGGATGATATTTCGCCCCTTCTGGTCGTGTTTGGTAGCATAAGGTTGCGCAGATTTACTTCCGCGAAAGTGCGGGGGTTTTCTTGTATAAGCTGTGCAAGGTGGTTATGGTCTGGCCTTATTATGCCCTCGCGCCTGGTATGGGCTAGTGATAATGCGTCGTCTAGTGACTGTGGGGTTTGTGGGTTGGGGGGGTGAGTGGTGGTGGTGCATGATGTAAGGGCTATGCAAAAAAATATTAGTGTGGATAATAAGAGTAAATATTTCATATGTGTCCTTTCTCGTGGTTTTATCTAGTTAGTATATACATATTAGCAGCTTCCATAAGTTCGTCCCGGCCTTCTTGTATGCCCTCTGCGGTGGGTACGATATAAATGTCTGGGGCTAGACCAATGCGGTGGGTTTGGCCGCCTTCTGGCGTGAAAACTCCCAAGCCTGTGAACATCATTGTTTCACCGCCATGAAGTGGTAGAAAAGCTGCATTGCCGTTGGCCCCTATAGAGTTGCTTCCTATTACTGTGACGTTTTTACCGTTGCGTAAAGACATTACAGCAAATTCGCCCCGGCTCATTGTGGATCTATTCATTAGTATCACTACTGGCCTGTCGTAAATGAAGGCATAGGGACTTGTTATCCCACCCGAATATTCCGGTTGTTTGTACATAAACAAGCCAGGACGGGATGGATCTGGCTGTGATAATAGGGCGAAGATCATGGGTTCTTCTACAATATACTCTGCAAGCTCACGAACTATAGAAAAGCAAGGGTATTGGCGTAAATCAATTATAAGCCCGTCTGTGTTTGCGAAAGCATCCATTATATACTTGGTTTCGCCCCAGCTAAACACGTGTTCTGATGGGTTTATAAGCCCTATGTTGTTTTCCAACAAAACATGGGATGATGTAATGTCGCGGATGTCATGTGGCTCAAGTACGTGGGTTGGCCTTCCTGCGATAAAGATATGGGCATCATCTAACCTCCGGGCGAGGGAAATGAGAACAGAAAAATAGCTGTGCCGGTCTGCTGCTTCTAGCATAATTGGGATATACTCTGCAGCTCTGCATCCCAGCATTTTTCTCCTGTTATAAATGCCAAGTGGGTATACTTGGCGAACCCCCAAACCATTGCTAATTTTTGCAGGTTTTGTGCGCGTGTTTCTGTTGTATGTTCAAAAAATGTGGGTTCTTCTAAAGCATATTGGGGTGGTGGTTGGTCTTGTTGTAATACCTGGTTTGCTAGATGATAGTCTTGGTTATAATGCGTGCGAGCTTCACGATTTGCTTGCCATGCAAATATAATGGTTGCTGTAGCAAGTAATAGTAGTACGCTAATGAGGATTATTTTTTTATACATGATTTCATCGCCTATCTTCTACGAAAAAACCCATCATAAACATAATAGATACGACCATGATAGGTTTTTAAGAATTATAGTATTTTATTTTTTTGAAATTCAGCCAGTTGCCGACGCAATTGTTCATTTTCAGATTGGAGCTGTTCCGCTTTGCGCTTGTATTCATCACGCTCGAACATAGCCTTGTTTTGAAAATAAATCTCATCTTGTCTCCGCTGATAGGCTTGCCGTATAATTTTATCTTCACTTTGTCTTGCCAATGCAGTAACAGCCATGTAAATCTCCTCCTCCTCACAAGCGTTTTCAATAATAGCTTTATTAGTTATTTCTTTTTGGGTGATTATCGAAAGCCACTTAGCAAACATCATTTCCACGGTATCGTTGATTACTATACCGTCTGCTTCGTTTACAGCCTTTGCGAAGGCTTTCATATCAATATAGTGTAGCTCCATTGCGTTCGTGAATACAGTAAAATCTTCACAGTCCATAATCATGCAAAGACGGTGGATTTTATCAATATTTAGGTTTGTATGTTTGTCATATATGATTGACTCTATCGTGCCATTGGTAAAAGCAATAGTAATAGTAGGTGGCTGTGCAGTATAGCTTGCACCAACTTCCAAATCTTCACCATATGCTCTTGCCCATGAACGGATTGTCTTAGCTTTTAATTCACCTAACCCATACATATGCATTTCTATGAGTATGGTTGTGCCATCATCTAACTCTGCTCTTATATCTAGTATGGATAGCTTGTCTTCGTTCGATTCTTTATCCAAATATGGATTTTTAACCGTTAGGGTTTTTATCACGCGGAAAATTTTTTTGTTGGCAAAGATGGCGTTTAACAGTGAAATTAGCAGACGTGAATCACCCTTTGTAAATAGTAGTTTAAAAGCATAATCTACACGCAAATCCATTAGCTGTGCATAGTCCAGTTCCGCAAGCCAAGATTTTGCTGTATCCATTAAGCTAACGCCCTCTCTTTTAAGTTTGGTTAAATATCTACTCAATCCCTGATATTATTATAGCCATGATATGGCTATTGCTCAACCACATTGTAGCTCCTTTTACCGTATCCTTACAGCCTCATACCCTCTTTGCACAAGCAAGTCAATTACATTGTCTTCCCCTACTAGATGCCCGGCTCCAACCGTAAAGAAGACTTTTTTGCCTTCGGCCATATACTCACTGGCCCTGTTTGCCATTTGGCGGTCACGGGATGTAAGCATTACGTATCTCCATTCTGCAACCAAATCATCATCATTTAAGTTGTCAAGTTCTCGATTAAGCATGTATAGTACCCCTTGCTCATCCCCACGTCGCCAAAACTCCATTGACATCCTTATATCTTCAGCTTGCGCACTAATACCAGCATTAAATGTGCGCTCAAGTGAACGGATCATTAAAGGAGTGGATAAATTGCGCA
>WQVY01000089.1 GCA_009785605.1 Defluviitaleaceae bacterium
AATGGATGCATTTATGCGGGGTTTGTTGGCCAACAATACACGAGCGATGCTAACTAACATACAAACAGCGGCATTCTCGCGGCAAATTGCAGATATGGCAAAGTGGTACAACCTTTCAAACTTGTTTTTCTTAGGATTTGTTGTGATTTTTGTATTACTAATACTGCTTAATTGTAAAGGGGACACTGTATGAGGAAATATATATTTTTGCTGGTTGCGTTATTTGTATTGCCGTTTACTAACACTTATGTGCAAGAGCATGTGACATTTACGTATGAGCAAGCTCTTGATATGGCCCTGCGTGACCTTCTGTTTATAATTGATACAGATATACAACTTGAAGAATTACAAGAGCAGCGCGATGACTTAGATTACGAACTGCGCCGGATGCGAAACTGGGCCAGTAGCAGGGCACTAGATGAAAAAAGGCGCGAAATAGCTGAAGTTGACCGGCAAATGCTAAACCTGACCCTACAACAGCAGCAAACAAAGCTCTTACGAGAGTCTGCATTAAGAAACGCAATGGTTGCTTTAAATGCTTCCAAATTTTCTGTATATGTAATGGAGGCAAGCCTCACACTGGCAGAGCAAGACCTTAACCGTGCAAATGCAAGATACAGGCATGGCCTAATAAGCACCAACGACTTACGTACAGCCCAAAATACTTTTGCACAGGCCCAGGCAGATATGCACGAGCTAATCTTAGACCATAACACCGCCATGCAAAGTATCAACCACATATTGGGCCAACCCCTACACCAGCTTACACAGGTAGAGGTTACAGACGATACAACTTCATATGATACCCGCAATATCGCAAGCATAATCACAAGCGCACCCACAATCCGGCAATACCAGATAAATGTAGATAGGAAGCACGAAGAAAGACGCGCTTACGAAGGCGACGACAGATATGTAATAGCCGAGCTAAGAGCAGCATACGAGCGCGCAGCTCTAGAACGTGACCAAGCAAAAACGGCGATGGAAGTATCCATACGCCGTGTGTTAAACGAGCAGCAAAATCTTATACAGCAACATGACTCACTATTAACAGAGCTTAACGACGCATATATAGCCGCAAAAAACACACAAACCAACCTAGACCTAGGCCGCGCAACGCTCCATGATTTAGAGCAAGCACAGCTTAATATACTAAGGGCTAGGCAGCGGCTAAACACGAATGCTAACTCACAGTGGGTTCAAATATTTTTACTGCAAAACCCGTCGCTGTTACCGTAATAATTAAGCCCAAGATGCCCAAACTTCCGGCTGGTAGCCTATAGTCGCTTTTTTCCCGTTACGTACAATGGGGGTTTTAAACATGCCGGGGTTTTCTAGTAAGCGTTCTTCTACGTCTTCTTGGTTGGCTAGGTACTTTATATGATGAGCCTCGTACTCTTTTGATTTTTCGTCTATCAAGGATGCCATCCCGCCTGTGGCGTTTTTGACACTTGCGTACTCGCCTTTGCTTAGCCCGTACCGTACTATGTCAATAGATTGGAATTTGATACCGCGCTCTTTAAAATAGCGCTCTGCTTTCTTGGTGTCGAAGCACTTGGCTTTGCCGTATATTTGGATGTTCATACCTATCTACCCCAATCTGGATCGCCTTTATCATTTGTATCAAAACTGCCCTGGCATAGCAATTCCCACTTTAAACGGTCCCATCAGAGCCGTAAATAGCGGACGCCTCAACGCTTTTACGGCGATAGAAGGGGCCGATTTAAAGTTGAATTGCTATATTCTACTCTCGTACCACGCACAAGTAGCCTATGTGAGTTAATACCATACGGCACACATGTCATTAGCGTAACAACATCTGCATCAGGTATTATACGCAATTTTTCAACTTCATGGGGCGATATTATTATTATTTCGTATACCTGGTATACCAGCCGCTGACCCAATATCGTGATATAAAATATATCGCCTATGTTTACATTGTGCTCCAAGCCCCTAAGCATCCTTTCGAGAGCTGCGCCGCCATAAGCAACTATAACAGGGTGGTTGCCATACCCCCCTATTGGGAAAGCGGTGCCTTCCATGTGACCGGCCCCCCTATCAAGGGCTAGACTACTCGTACCGTGAAATATAGGCAAAAAATTTACATCTATAACAGGTATCTCAAGCCAGCCCATTATGCCATTAACGTTTAAGATATTATAATAATCCTCAGCCACGGTAGCCATGTGCGCAACCATTAAAGGTGCTGTGGGGGATAGCTCACGCAAAGCTGCATTGTGTTCTTCTGCCCGGCGAAAATGTTCATCTATTATATCTTGCCCAAGCAAAGCAACCGCCGCTTGCTGTTCATAAATAACACGCCGCATAATACTGGCATTGTACGTGCGTGCAATGCTGGGCCATATAAATAATGGGATCATAATAAGACACCACAATATTATACATCCCCCCAAGACTGCCAATGCTGCCCGCCTTCGTGTGGACCTTGCTTTAAGCTTTATAGCCTCGTCTGCATATATCAAAACATTGTCTACTATGGTTTTTACTTCATTCGTACTTGTACCTATACTTATTTCGCTATTTAAAAGCTCCCCTGCCGTAACCCCAAGCGTGTCTGCAAGTGGCATTAGTAGCGATATATCGGGGTAGCTTAACCCGCGCTCCCACTTGGATACAGCTTTGTCTGTGACATTTAATTTTTCTGCTAATTCTTTTTGGGTCATCTGTTTCGATTTTCTTAACTCGGATATAAAGAGGCCCATTTTTGCGCTGCTCATCATGTCAATCCCTACCTTCGTGTATATTATACCGCAACTATATACATGGGTGCACTTCAAGGCAATGAGCAGGTGGTCGAATTATAAGCAATAAACCAATAGTCGAGAGTGCAAACAGGTAAACCAGTGGTAGAGTTGCGCAAATCATCTATAAAAGTTATGCTGTGCAGCATAGACGCTAATTATATTAGGGGGAGCATGAGTGAGCCATCCTATTGCCTTTGTAATTTGGAACATAGCATTTTTTGTATTTATCCTTATGCACGAGTTGGGTCACGCGGCAATGTCTCGTATTTTATTCAAAGATAAAGGGTGGGTTATAACCATGGGGACGGGCCGCCCGATTTTTACGTCCAAAAGGCTGGTTATTAATACATGGTTTTTTATAGGTGGCAAGATAAATTACAGCGTACTTGCTGGCAAAAGGTATAAGCACATATTACGGGCTGCTGGGGGTATTTTAGTAAATATTGTGCTTGCGATATCAATATTTGTGTTGGTTATACATATTAGACAGTATGTTCAACTATATGATTTTCTACCTTGGTGGCTTATTATCCTTACTATAGAAATTGCATTTATGGTTAATATCATAAGCGCGGTAACAGCTATGATACCTATCATATACCCGTTTGGGGTAGTTAAAGGAATGCCCAGTGATGGTTTGTGGATTTTGCGCTTAATCTTTAATCCAAGTAAGTATTTATATTGCATTGGCTAAACAACTCTGCTACACTTCCCCAAAATTGCGAGGGGCTGGTTATCATCAATACATTCCTAGGCATCATGAGAAGGAGTAGGATACGTTACCGTGGTTTTATGTTATTTTACATATTAGCCTCTATTATAGTTTCTGCATCAGTTGTACTTATGACCCGTATGCGCGGCGACATGGGTGAGGCTGCATACTATGGCGATACAAGTTCATTGGTTAGGCTCTTACTAATACTAACAGGCATAGCGGCTGTTAGGGCTGTTTTTGCGGCTCTTTCAGCCTTTTTTAGTTGGCGGTTTTCTGGAAATGCAGGCTTTAAGCTAAGACATAGTTTTATAAATTATTTCCTACGGATACCCTTTTCCAAGTTTGAAAAGGCCGGTAGCGGGGAAAGCCTGTCTATCTACACAAATGATGTCCCACGAGCCGAGGATTTCATAGGTGCATGGGGGTTAATGTCTCTAATATCTGAAATAATTATGATGGCAGCGGCCGTTGGTGCATTAATTTTTATGTTTAACACCGGCATTATTTTTGCACTAATATTATTGGGCGTTTTTGCTATGATTGTGCTAGTACAGATTGTTTGCTCGAGGCCTATACAAAAGAAAAACATCGTCGTATCTGAAGAAACCGCTAATTTTAACGCTGTTGTAAATGATAGCTTGCAAAATATATCTGTTATAGCTGCATATGGGCTGGAAGATACCCTGGAAGAACGATATCTGACGCAGTACGACAAATATATGGCGGCAGTAAAATCACAAATAATGGCATTGTTACCCCTGGTTAGTGTAGGAATACTAACCACAATTATCCCCTTTGCGGTAATTGCCATAGTGGCGGCAATGTCTGTGCTAGATGGCTCTATGACCATTGCGGATTTTATAGCATATACCGCTATGCTTGTTGTTGTGGGTGATTACTTGGCTGGCCTATCAGAGACCCTTGGCAGTGTGCAATCAGATGCTGCAGGTGTTAAACGTCTTTTAACTAGTACAGCCGAACTGCCAGAGGATTTAGATAGCGGTGAAATGGTTGCTAAGGACGCACTAACAATTTCATTTGACAATGTTTCGTTTTCGTATGGGGAGGATTTACCCCTTGTATTAGAAGATGTTAATTTTGAAATAACACCGGGTAGCCGCGTTGCTTTTGTTGGCGGCAGCGGCTCTGGCAAATCTACTATTCTTAAACTAATACTTGGACTATATGAGCCTACAAATGGCATAATTTCCTTGGGTGGCAGATGCACTACCGGCTTAAGCCGCAGTAGTATACGCGGTGCATTGGCATATTTGCCCCAGGACAGCTTCCTTTTCCCGGAATCAATAAGGGATAATATTACACTGGGTACAGGTTCTTATGACACAATAAAATTAGAAAAAGCATGTGCAGATGCCGGGATACTTGACTTCATTAACAATTTACCTGAGGGTTTTAACAGTGTACTGTCAGAGTCTGCCGAAAATATCTCCGGCGGCCAGCGTCAGCGCATTGCTATGGCTAGAGCTTTTTATAAAGATTCACCTGTTATTTTGTTTGACGAGGCTACATCGGCACTGGACCCGGCTACAGAGGCTGCGATTTTAGACAGTTTTAATGATGTGGTCAAAGACAAGACAGTAATCATGGTTGCCCATCGCACCAAGGTCATTGCCGCCTGTGACACAATTATTGTTATGGATAACGGTAAAGTTTCCGGTATTGGTAGGCATGATGAGCTGCTTACCACAAACGATGTATATCGCAGCCTATACGAAAGCAGACAGCAAGAAGAATCCGGGGAGGTCTTGTAATGAGAGAGCATATTTTTAAGATGTTCCGGTATATGAAGCCCCATGCGATACCATATGGCATAGGTCTGTTTTTGATAAGCACCCAGAACTTTCTATTAAATTTTATTCTAGCAAGCCTTAACAGTAATATTATCCTAGCTATTACTCAGGGCGATACAAGCGGCATATTCAGGAGCGCTATAATCCTTGTTATTATGTTTGTTGTATACCTTGTAGTTATATGCCTAGGGATTTATCTTGTATACATGTATGCAGAAAAAGCCATGCGGTATCTAAAACAGGAGTTATTTCGTAGTTTTATGCGTAGTTCGCTAGAAAATACCACTGGCGGTAAAACCCATAGCGGCGAAGGCATAGCAGCTATCAACACAGATGCCAACACAGCATCCGGCATATATATGAATGCTATACGCAATCTAATGACTATGGCTGTCACAATTATCCTATCCACTGTAGTCTTAATATCAATTGATTGGCGGCTGGGTCTTGCATCCTTTTGTGTTGGGCTTTTTGGCTTTATTGTCCAGCATCGCTTCACAGAGCCTATAGCCAAAATAAGCAAAGCACGTTTAGACGCTAATGCCGATACAGTTAAGTCTGCCAGCAATACTTTTTCCGGCGCTATTGTAATCAGGGCTTTTAATATTCATTCTAAGGCTCTTGCAAACTTTGACAAAGAAAGCGAGCGAATAAGGATTTTGGATTTTAGGCGGGCATTTATAAGTATGTGGCAAGGGTTGTTTACAACGGTACAGTTTTGGATGACTATGGTTGTAGTTTTTGCGTTTGGCGGTTGGCTTGTAGCTACAGGGCAACTAGATTTTCATATGCTAATGATGGCACCAGCCATGAGTGCCACGCTTACAGGCTCTTTTAGTTATATAGGCCGGGCATATGCTAATATGCAAGCACCAATAGAAGGCGCAAAACGCGTTTTTGCGATTATAGAAAATAACCCAACAAACGAACTAGCACGAGACTATGTAAACAAAAATGCTGAAGGATACAAGTTGAGTATAAACAGCTTTAATTTCAGCTACGCAGGTGCCGAAGCACCTACGCTTACAGATATAAACTTAAAAGTTGGCGAAAATCAGATGATAGCGCTGGTAGGTGAATCGGGCAGCGGTAAGTCCACGCTATTAAAGGCCATTATCGGGTTTTATGAGCGTGATGACATGAATATAAACATAGGCGGCATTAGTATTAATGAAACATGTATCCGCGACTGGCGGCGCTATTTTGCTTATGTAGACCAAAGCTGCAAGCTGTTTGATATGTCTGTTAAAGAAAATATAGCAATGGGTAAAGGCGGTAAGGCAAGTGATGCAGAAATAATCGCCGCCGCCAAACGTGCTGCCGCTCATGAGTTTATTAATAATTTAGAAGACGGCTATGATACGCAATGCGGCGAAAAAGGTGGAGCACTTTCTGGGGGGCAAAGGCAGCGTATCGCTATTGCTCGTGCATTAATAAAAAGCGCACCAATATTGGTTTTTGATGAAGCTACAAGCGCATTGGACACAGACTCGGAGCGATATATAATGGAGACTATAGAGTCCCTACGAAGTGACCATACTATTTTAATCACTACCCACAATTTGATGAATATAGTTTCTGCGGATACAATTGTTGTGATGGATAGTGGCCGGGTTGTTGAAATGGGTACTCATCCTGAGCTTATGGGTAATTGCGGGCTATATCATCGCCTTTATAATAGTGAGTGATTAACTACCCCACCCTCTCCGCAACAATAATATACCGCTGGTTTCCACGCCGGCGGGTGTGAGTTGTAACCAATGTAACCAAATCGCGACCACTTTGTATAGTCAGGGCCTCTATCTCATGAGGCCCTGCTATTTTGGTTTCGACCACTACATATGTCATGGTATTAATAAAGTTGGCAATTGTTATTTCATCCCCAATTTCCAACTGCTCTATATCCCTAAAAACCCTGCCGTGTTGTAGGTTTCTATGCCCGGCTATTACGGCATTGGTATTATTGCCGCCAACCGGGAAAGATGAGTGAGTCAAATGCGCGACACCGCTGTTAAGATGTTGGAAGCTGGTGCCCAAATAAATTGGCAAATTAATATCAATTGCAGGGATGCTTAATATACCTACTATATCTGTATCTAAACCAAAGGGCTGTATATTAAAACAGGGGTGAATGTATCTAAAAGGGTCTACCAAGTGTGCTTGATTTTCTTCATACAGCCTATGATTCATAAACGCCAGGAATAATTTAACCGTATTCAACCAAAATCTTGGGTCTTCTTCCGGTGGTATGTCATTACTATCGCCACTATTAAGCATCCTTTGTTGGTGCGTTAATTTATAGGCGTCTATCCGCTTTTCAAACTCCGCAATTGTTATTTGTGTGCGGTTGTCAAATAACCGCCGCTGTATATACGGGTAAACTAAGGTGCCCACGCCCAGCAAAAGCAATAAGATAAATATTGCGATATCCCGCTTCATGGCGCTATCATGTTTCATGATAAACCTCTTACACAAGGCGTGAATATCGGCTTTTATTAACCGCTACTCGCATTCTTTTTTTTAGTACCACATATATAAATGCAGCTATCATAACCATACCAATAAATATGCTACCGGTTATAAAAACAACTGTTGAACCACTCCCGCCTGTAAGTGGCAACTCAAACATCACCATATTGCCAAGATAGAAAGTACCGCCAAAATAAGCACCATATGTTGTATTAAAAGTATTGCCAACTCCCCCAGTAAGGATATTAACAAATCCCGGGACCGAGACACCTTCGCTAATAGTCTCAACCCTAAAGCCTGTTTGCGTGACACCACCCACAACACGCTCTACAGACCTAATACGCCATTGGCCCATTGGCATCTGGAATCCGGCTGGGGGGACAGTTTCTATCAACTGATAATACATACCGGGCAGCAGCGCAAACTCTATCGGAGTAGCAGGGTTGCCGGTACTGATGGCAGTATCTACATAAACCCAAGTACCGGCAGTCACCATAGCCTGTGTGACAAGGGTATTTGCCGGTGTGCTGGCAC
>WQVY01000090.1 GCA_009785605.1 Defluviitaleaceae bacterium
CCCATTTTTTTTGCGTAATAACCCACGCGTTCTGTAAAATATATTAGTGCAAGCCGCTTATATATATGCACACATGTAGTCTTTATTTGTCCGGTATCTAGCCCATGCGGCATATAAAACTCCGCACCATCAAACCCGGCTTTATTTCCATTTCGCATACTAATGGGATACATCTTCCCACGCCATGATATTTGGCTGCCATAGTCAACAACAAAGCCGTCTTTAAGTGTTGCTTGCAAAGCCTGTTTTTCAAGGTTCTTATTTATCCATGATTCTTTTGACATAACAAATGCATCTATATCATGTTTTACAGCACGCAGCGGGGCACACACCACTACTTGGCCATTGCGGATATGTATTGCTATTGTTTTGCGATGTGACCTGGTCAAACTATAATCTATCATATGTGATTTCCCTTCCGCACTTATAACAATAACTCGCTATATCACAAGAATACTGATATATTAGACAAAAGCAACCCGTATGCAAAAATTGGAGGTGCGGCATGAACATAAACGAACTATTAAAAAGCCAACGCGCAATATTAGCTGACTTGGAAGAACAAGTCAAAATATATGAGTCGTCTGACATATTTGTAGAAAACAAACAGCTCAAGGCACAAGTAGAAAAATTAACCACCGAAAACGCGGACCTAGCCAGCCGTTCCAACCAAATGCACGAGTACAACCTCCGCCTCAAAGAGGCCATATACGCCCACGCAGAGAGGGAGCGCGGCACACTAATACAAAACTCCAAAGACCGGCTAGATATTTATTTTGGACGCGCCGTGCAAAGGGAGCATGATAAGCTAACCACCCTAGAAACAGACATAGGAGCGCGCACAAGCCAACTGCTATACCACCTACAACATTATAACGACGAGCTAAGCCACTCACTATACGCAAGGATTCAATCCTTTAGAGAAGAATCTTGGAACACTATACGCGAAGCACAGGTAAAGCTCAGCGCAACAAAAGGCCCCCTTACCAGCGCAGACACAGAAGCATACGACAATCTTAAAAAAGAGCCACTAACCCCGGAACAAATCGCATCCCTTGCTAGGAGATACAGCTTAGAGCGGTTTGTCGGGCATAGGTTAATAAGCATTGTAGGTATTATATTAATCATTATTGCGGCGATATTTGCAGGGCAATTTACTGTAATGCGGATAAGTGATGCCGGGCGCGTCATGGCCATATTTTCCCTTGGCGGGGGTATGCTGGTTGCCGGTGAGTTTTTTAACCGGCGCAAGGCCAGCGTGCTGTCTTTGGTTATTGCCGCTGGGGGCGTTGCTATATTGTATGTGGCGTTGGCCTTCGGCTTCTTTGCGCTGGATGTACTAGGTATGATTCCGTCTTTGATAATATGCGTGGCAATTACAGCTACTGCTTTTGTATTGTCTACCCGCTATCGCTCGCAGACGCTGTTAGTGTTTGCATATGTTGGCGGGCACTTGCCGTTCTTTGCCATTGTGACAAATGTCGACATGATTTATGGGCTAATGGTGCATTTCTTGATTCTTAACCTGCTGGTGCTGCTTGTATCCTTTAGGATGAAGTGGGCAGTGTCCACATTTATAGGGTTGGGTTTTAATGCCATTGCTGTGTGGGGTGTTTTTGTCTTGGGGACGGCCTCAGGGGCTTATGTATCACCCTTTGTATTGGTTGGTTATATCTTGCTTGCTTTTGCAAACTATACAGCTGTGCCCATTATTGGCACGTACAAGTCCAAACAGCAGTTTGCCGCCAACGATGCCGTGGTCATGGCCATTAATACATTTGTCAGTTGCACGACAATGTATGTTGCATTTTTAATCTTTGGCTGGAACAATTTTATGGGGCTGCTTGCGCTTATATATGCGGCGATATATTTCTGGTTGGCGCTAGTATTGTGGGTAAAATTTGAAAGTGCAAACACAATGCGTGACTTTGCGGCGCTTACAGGGCTTGTTTTTGTAGTGCTTATTATACCTTTCCAATTTGACATCGTGTGGCTTAGCCTTGGATGGCTTTTGCAAGGTACGGCACTTAGTATTTATGGCATTATCAAAAACAACCGCCGGGTAAAGTATGCCGGTATGATTATATATGGCTTGTGTATTGGGGCATTTTTATTGGCTGATATTGTGCTTTATATCGACGGCGTACAGTGGTCACACTTTGGGTTTAGGTACCTAGCCGTGACATTAGGAAGCTTACTTATCTTGGGTGCGTTTTTATATAAGAGAGCATTAGTTTCAAATGCGCATAAAGCCTACAAATATATAGTTATGGCAAATTTTTGGATTTATCTGTTGTATGTGGTAAACCAAGTAGAAGCACAAATTTCAAGCATCTACCCTTTTAACCTGTTTTACATGGCTGGGGTTGTGCAAGTAGTGCTTACCCTGGGCCTTGCTTTTGGATACTTGCGTATAAGGCCGTTGTATGACAACGGAATGAGGATATTGGCGTTTTTGCTTTACATGACCGGTATCGCAGGGCTGTTTATGCTCAACATTACTACCCGCCCAGGCATTGTACCCATTGGTATTGGGGTGGGGTATATGTGGGTGACTGTGGTGTCTACAGTAATAATTGTGGCTGTTGGGGCGCTTGCTGTATATTGCCTATACGATTTATTAAGACAGTTTGCGGCTCGCGGCAGCATACGGCTCGACTATATGTATGTAGGTATTGCCATATACATCTTGACAGTAATAACCCAAAAATTGTTATTTCTTTACAGGGTCGAGTTTGCCAGCTTGTGGATAAGCCTTGTTTATATTTTTGCAGCATTTTTATGGGTTGTGTTTGGGTTTGCAAAACGGACTGTTCTAGTGAGGCGACTTGGGCTGGCGTTGGCGCTTTTGACTGTAGGCAAGGTATTTTTAGTAGACTTGACTGGGCTTACACAGGGGCAACGCGTTGTATCACTTTTTGTGATGGGGGCGGTGCTTGTAGGGATATCATTTATATATCAACTTTTTATCAAAAGGCTAGAGCTAAAGCTGGATGAGCCAGCAGACGATAACGAAGCCGAAACAAATTAGGAATTGGTACAGCTTCTAAACCAAGCATTGTTGCTTACAACACATCATATGACTATAATACACATCATATTATTATCCATATAATGGGGGTTTTACAGTTGATTAAACAAAAACTTGCACGGCTTATGTCCGTATGCAACGAAACAGGAAACGCGCCAAATACGAATGATAAGCTCGTACAAGAGGCTGGCGGCCTAATGAATGAAATCGAAGACATAGCCACCAAAGAGCCCAGCCAGATATGGGACATCCTACGAAACGGTAGTAATGCAGAGTTTTGCGCGCTGCTTCCGATGGTGCAGTCTTTGGGTAGCAAATTAAAAGGGCCAGACAACAACAACGCCGCCAGTGAACTCCAAAAAATTGCAGGGCAGCGCGGCATGTCAAACCTATTAAGCACCGCGATGGGTGCCATTGGCGGCACAGGAAACGCCAGTGGTGGACTAGGTGCGCTAGGTGGCCTGGTTGGCGCTGGAATTGGCGGCAAAAACAGCAGCAGTAACGACACATCACCGCTCAACAAATTACAATCTATTAAGCAGTTGATGGGTAAAAATTAAGCCATACAAAACAGCGGCAAGAAACGCAGATATCTGCATCTCTTGCCGCCGTTTTGTTATACATATTAATCACCAACAATTACCTATAACTAGCTGTGATGATTATTATTTAAGTGTATCTACATCCTTCTTAACCACAGGTGCATATACCTGCATAATTGACTTTTCGTTCTCCCAGTCCTTGTAAACTTCGATTGCGGGATACTTACAAAACGTTGCATTTTTACTGCGATGCGTTTCTTCGTGCATCATTTTCCCAGATGTGGGTAACCACTTCGAATAAAATGCACGCCAAAATTCTCCTGTAAAAATTATCTCTAGCGTTGTATCAAATATGGCATACTCACTTGCTTCAAATTTGCGCCCCACTAGTCCTACAGGAATGTTATCTAGAGTGGTTACCTCTACACATATTGCATATTTAGCCTTACTGTCTACAGTTTCGCTATGGGTTATGCCATATACAACGCCTTGAGATACCGTGTCGGGGATAAGATTTGCGTAGTTATTATTGTTCCACAAATCCCACAACTCGCCTATTGGGGCCGTACCGTCTCCATTGTTATAATGGATGTCTGCTTCCAGGCCCACTACATAAAACGCCTCTTTGTGCATATACCGCACATTTTCAAAACAGTTACTAAGTTCCATGCTTAGTTTCCTCCCTTTTGACCATAAATTTTCCGCCGGAAATGGGCTGACATTGGGACTTAGTAGTCGGAATTGTGCCGGCGCAACCCCGTACATCTGCGAGAAGCTTCTTGTAAACGCTTGCTGTGACGAAAAACCGCTTGCATACGCTATTTCTACAAGCTGTTTATTGCTTTCACGTATGTCTTTGACCGCACAATACAGGCGATAGCGGTTTAGGTAATTTTTTACTGTGTAGCCTGTAAAAGTACGAAACAAGAAGGAAAAGTACGACGGTGATAGATATGCATGCGCTGCTATATCTGTGACCGTGATAGGCTCTGCGTACATTTTGTGGATGTACAGCGTCGACTCGTAGATGGTTTGCTCTATGTCCATTGTCCAACCCCCTTTCGGATATTATGATTCTATCAGGGTCTTACATAGAGATATTATCAAAAACTACTTTGTTTGAACTCGCATGCATTGTATATGTTTATTTATATGCCATACAGGCGAAACTCCAAGCAGTAATGCGAATGTATGTTGTGCAGCTTGATATTATACTTCGCAATCCTTGCTTGATTGGATGGACCTCATGCGCTTTAAGTCATTACCATTTTTTTTGCTTTTAACAATAATACTAACTGGCTGCTTTTCGACATCACCCACCCAAAGCTCATACGAGTCGCATACCACCCCCATAAACAGCCATGAAATTGAAACAACAATAGAAGCTGTAGCTGTTACAGAGTCGGCAGCCCCCCTACCCTTCACGATATTGTACGCCGGAGATGATATAACTAGGGCCATGTACGAGCCAGCCACTGGTACGTACTTAGGTGCCTGGCTGTGGCATGGCATTAGCAAACCAGAGTTTGAAACTACAGTAGACAAAAAGCACGCTGTCTTTGCTATGGAAATGACGTTGGGTAACGATTTCCCCACAACATGGATATTGCAATCTATCGCAGCCCAAGCTGCACCGTTAATCATACTTCAGCTTCCTGACACAGCCGCAGAGGATTTCCCTCTTGTAGAGCTTACAATGTTTGCCCATGAACTTGGCAGGTTTAACTTGCCTGTATTTATCGTGTTTAACCCATTGCCACCCGGCTCCAACATACAGCCAGAAGACTATGTGCTGCTATTCCGCTATACGAGGATAATCTTCCGCACATATGCGCCGATGGCAGCCTTTGTATGGCATAGTAGTGACACTAGTGCAACGCCCCAATGCCCCATGTACCCCGGCCATGATATGGTAGACTGGGTAAGCATATCCCTTACAGCCCCACAGGGGCCAGAAGGGTTTATTTATGATATCACTGCACTGCTTGCGCCGTTCTATGTAAGTTTTCAGCAATACAAACCAATAATGATACTGCCCATAGGTATCAGTCATTTTTCCCGCAGGGATTATGTATATCGTGTACCCCAGGCGGCGGCAGAAATCATGCGGGTTTATGAAACAATTAAAGACAGTTTCCCTAGGGTACGGCTGCTGGTTTATGCAAACAACGGGCTAACCACGCCCCAAGGAGATGATTTTTCTATAACCCGTGAGGAGGTAACAATAGAAGCCTACCGCAGCGCAATAGCTGACAACCATTTTATTAGCAGACTAGAGCCAGGCGGGGGAGAAGGCCCTATGTGGCTCCTTTCCCCGCTACGTGGCTATTATCATGAGGGTCAGGTATTTATAGACCGTGAAATAGTTCCGGCAGGGCTGCGGCGCATTCCGTCTGCCTTTGTCTCAGAAATTAACGAGCGTTCTTATGTAGAGATTAGCGCAATATCTGGGCTGGAATTTGTGGTTGACCATGCACGCCGGGTTATATTTGTAACAGGATGAACTCTTTGGGTTCATCTTTTTTTATGCTAAAATAATCGCATCACGCATTGTTGTGCGTAATGCACGACTTTCACCATACAATATGAGCCAAGTCTCATATGATTAAAAGGAGGTAATTCTTATGCTAAAAAATACATTGTACCCAGGGATTACAATAAATAGGGATGATGTAAATGAAAAAATTAAATATTGGTATTATTGCCCACGTAGACGCGGGTAAGACCACCCTAACAGAAAATATCTTGTTTTTGGGTGGCATTATTACACAGGCCGGACGGGTAGATAAAGGCAATACCCGCACAGACTCTATGGCGGTAGAGCGCCGCAGAGGGATATCTGTAAGAGCCGCCGCTACATCTTTTAACCGCAATGGTATTAAGTTTAACCTAATAGACACACCTGGCCATGTAGATTTTGTAGCGGAAGTAGAACGCAGTTTGACTATACTTGACGGGGTTGTACTAGTGATTTCGGCCAAAGAAGGCTTGCAATCCCAAACACGCATACTTATGGACACAATAAAGACAAGACAAATCCCCACTGTTATTTATATTAACAAAATTGACCGGGTGGGTGCAGATATCGCCCAAGTCATCAAAGATACCAACGACTATATGGGTGGACGGCTGGTAACAACACAGCGCATCGACTCCGATGGCAATATCCATGATTTTACTATGGAAGAATTAGTAGAAACCGCCGCAGATACACTGTACATCCACGACGATAACCTTATGACAAGGTTTGCCAACAACGATGAAATAACACCATCAGACTTTATGGATAGCTTTATCCATCACACCAACTGCGGTAACCTGTACCCAGTGTTTTTTGGTAGTGCACTGTATGGTATTGGGGTAGAAAACTTGTTGGATAGCCTACCGCGCTACCTACCCATTGCTAGTGCAGACAATGATTCACAGCTAGAAGCCACGGTATTTAAAGTAGACAACAGCGGCAAAGAGCGGCTGGTATATGTAAGGCTATATAGCGGCAGCATTAGCATCCGCAAGCTAGTAAATTATCGCGGTAAAACAAAAAAAATCGCAAGGTTGGCAGCACTTGTAGACGGTAAACTCGTACCAGCAAACACAATCGAGTCTGGTGATATAGCGGTATTGTATCTCAAGGACCTGATGGTGGGTGATATGCTTGGCGAAGGAAATGCGCCCACAAGAAGCATACGCCTTGGCCAACCAACCATAAATGTTGAAGTTGTCCCAGTAAACCAAGATGAACGCCGGGCACTGTACGACGCGCTGGTGCTTATGGCAGACGAAGACCCGCTGCTTGGCCTAAGTGCAGAGCACTCCCTGACAGTGCGGCTGTTTGGCGAGGTTCAAATGGAAATATTGCAAGAGATTTTAGCAGAGCGGTACGCAATAGCCACTACACTTACCACTGCGCGCACTATTTATATGGAAACACCAACGCAACCAGCCAGCGCTAAAATACTCTTTGGCAGGACCTTTTTCCGGGCAGGTGTGGGTATAAGCATCAAGCCACTTCCTCGCGGAAGTGGTGTCATATATGAGTCTGCGGTTTCTCTTGGGGAGTTAGAAAAAAGCTTCCAAACCGCAGTAGAAGAAGCTGTATATTCTACCTGCCAAAACGGTTTGTATGGTTGGGAAATAACAGATATACAGGTTGTGTTTGATTATTCGGACTATGACAGCGTAACAAGCACCCCTGCATCCTACCGCGATCTCGTGCCACTGGTTATGATGAACGCACTCAAGGACGCAAATGTGACCTTGCTTGAGCCAATTATGGATTTTGAGCTAAATGTGCCAGATACATCTCTACCCAAGGCTATGTATGATTTACAGTTGATGAACGCATACGGATATAATACTTCCGCAATACACAGCGATATTATATCCATTACTGGGCATATCCCAGCAGACACATGCAGGGGCTATGGCGCAAAAGTTGGGTCGTATACAGAAGGGCGCGGAAATTTCATAACAAAGTTTCACGGCTACAGCAACACGGAGTTTGCAGAGGACAAAGTCAACCAAAACAGAATAAACGCTGCAGCAAACGCAGGGCTATATGCAATGCAAAAGCTGGGCGCACGTTAGAGATTTCTATACAAAAGGGGCTGTCTTGCGAAGAAAAAAGCAAGACAGCCCCGTTTCACATAAAAAGGAAAGAATGAGTAGATACAATCCCCAAAAAGCATAAAAAGAGAAAACGCAAATAAAGCCCTAGCAGAA
>WQVY01000091.1 GCA_009785605.1 Defluviitaleaceae bacterium
GTTGCAATCCTTCTGTCATTTGTTTTCTTGTTCCCTCTTTACTGGATGGTTGTAAGCTCTTTTAAGCCCTTAGCGCAGATTTTTGCCATGCCATTTGACTGGCTGCCGCGCGAATGGACACTGGATAACTTTAGGCGTGGCTGGCAGTTTATTGGTGGGGTAACATTTACACAGTTGTATATCAATACATTTTATGTGGCTACTGTAGGTGTAATTTTTACATTGCTTACAGCATCAATGTCAGCATTTGCTTTTGCCAGGCTTAATTTCAAATTGCGAGGCATGTGGTTTATCATCATGCTATCCACAATGATGCTACCGGGTCAGGTTACTATGATTCCTACATTTATGCTGCTTAGCAATTTTGGGTTGGTAAATACCCGGACTGTACTATGGATTGGGTCTTTGTGGGGGGGCGGCGCATTTAACATCTTTATGATAAGGCAGTTTATGCTGGGCATCCCCAAGGAGCTGGACGAAGCCGCCAAGATAGACGGTGCCAATATCGTCATGATTTACTGGCGGATAATCTTGCCACTGTGCAAGTCGGTACTGCTAACAATAACAATTTTCACATTTATGGGGCGATATAGCGATCTTATGACACCACTGATTTATGTACGTGACTTGCGGCTCCAAACTATACCTCCTGCGATTAATATGTTCCTTGACACAGGCGGTATGGGTGCGCGGGATGTTGCGATTGCAATGTCAACCTTGTCTATTATGCCGCTGATTTTGATTTTCTTTATCGTACAAAAGCAGTTTATGCAGGGCATTCAGACGGTTGGGGTTAAAGGGTAAAATCCATTACAATGCAAACAGTCCTCCTTCACTCACAAAAACATTGTGCGCGAAGGGGGACTGTTCAAATATGGAGGACATATATGCAAAAACATCATGAGGAATCTTTGCAGATAATGAAAGAATATTTCCAAGGCGATAAGGATGTTATAGCACTTATACTCGGAGGTTCTGTAGCAAAAGGTGAAGAACGCCCCGATTCTGATTTGGATGCAATGGTAATAATTACAGACCAGGCATATGAAAAAAGAAAATCAGAGGGAACGCTTATGGAATGCCTCAACAAATGTACATACGAATGCGGCTATTTCGATATCAAATATTTCAACAAAGCATATCTTGAGGCCGCCGCGGACAGAGGGAGCGACCCAACCCGCAACTCATTTGTAAAAGCAAAAATAATATTTTCCTCAGACCCAAGTATAGAGAAAATAATAGAACGTATACCCATTTATCCACAAGACAAAAAGCTTGAACGAATCAAATTGTTTAACAGCATACTTCGATTCGCAAGCGGTTATTTCTATAACTGTGCGACACGAAATAACGACCATTATATGCTAGACAAATGCCGTTTTGAAATAGTATACGCAGGTTTGCGTATGCTGTACGCATACAACGAAGTATTCTTTCCGTCTCACGTGCGATTATTAGAATATGCTAACCGTTTGCCTTCAAAGCCTGATGGGGTAGTTGAGCTGGCTAAGGCGGTCAGTGAAAAGAAAGATGCAGAGTCAAAAGATGCCTTTGTTGACTCAATCATTAATTTTGTAGATTGGGGAATAGACTCGCAGTTTGTTGGGTCAGTTTATGTTGAAAAAATGGAGCAGACATGGCAATTCTCCGATGATAATGTATATGAACTTTAGAATTTGTGTTATGGCAGTCGCGTATACGGCCCAACTTCATATGGGCTTGTGCGCGGCCGTCCTAGCCCATCCAGCACACTAAAATCTACCCCATCTACAATAAATGGTATCCGCTGCATTCCGCCTTCCAAGGCAGGGCTGTCGGGATGCAAAAAGAAATTTCCAAGCTCCGGAGCAATCCATCCAGGGTTAGCTGCCCGGTGGTTTACCGCTCCGGGGCTTATGTCTCCTATACCAAAGTAAATAGAATGATAAGTCGGCAACCGTATAAAGCTAAATACATAATCCATCAAAATATTATTGTATGCCCGGGCATTACCGTGGCCATCCCTTAGCATAAAGGCATAATTGCGCACGTTAAAAAAAGCGGAATTAATAATCTGAGCACGGTACCCAACCAACATAGCAGCACCGGAGCCGTCTACTAGGTTGGTATTAAAATTTAAGGATGTATGCACTATATTATCCGGCTCCCATAGTTTAAAACCAGTACCGCCAAAATTATGCCCTACTATTGATTCATTGTGCGTCACAGCACCAAAAATACGCACGTCTGGTGGCCTAATATCCCATCCATCCTGCCCGCTGTGATGCGAATAGCAAAACAGAAATACATTATCAATGGATGGTGTGCCCCATTCTTCCCATAAACTGTTTTTTATTGTGAAATTATCTGCGTGTTTAAACTGAAAAATATTGGCGGTTTGGTTATGTGGGTTGTGAGCTGCTTCCAGAAACTGAAACCGCCCAAAGTCAATGCTGCTCATATGAAAGCCGTTGTAGGCATTGTACTTGGCTTCGCTATGTGATATCACAATAAATGGCCTGTTAGCACCTTGCCAGTCGTTGACCACATTGGCCAAAAAGCCAGTGCCCGCTGTAAGCATTCGGTTTTCTGGGATTTCTGTATATGGATGCGTGTTGTCGTTGAAGGACATATCCCAAAATTGCAGCCAGCCTGTGTTAGCGTCAATTTCCGCGCCGCTACGCATGTATCGCTGGCCGCTTTGGTCTATCCCCATAAAATGCACATGATGCGTGCCGTTAAACACCCATATGCTTGCCTGGTATAAATGTACATGCTCCCCTGGGTACCCCATAATAATGATAGGGTTATCCAGCTCGCCGCTTACATGTGCGCGTAAATCCTGCCCCTGATAAACACCGCCACGCAAAAAAAGGATATCCCCTGGCCGCACATTGTCTACTCCAGTGCGCATATCCCAGGGGTTATCCCGCGTGCCGTCCCCATATGGGCTTCCCCCCGGTGCGGCAAAAAGCCGCCGCCTGTATGGGGCGTTGGTGTTGTCAACATATAGGTAATTGCGGATGGTACCTATTACATCGCCGTCCTTATCCCAGGCAGTCACTTCCACACTAAGTTGCCCATCTGGGAAAATAGCCGAGTCAAAGGTGCGAATCCAATATCGGTTTTTTACATAAGTGCGCGCATCCATAGATAAATAGCCGCCCAGGGCATCGCCAAAAACCACCTGCACATGCTCAACTCCACGGTCAAGCTCAAGCCAGCCTTCATCTATATATGCCAGCCCATATACTTTGGATATGCCGGAAATTACAGTACCCATATCCGGGTAGAAAAACCCAATCCCGGCCTCGTTACTAAAATCCCAAGGCAGCAAGTCCCAATTGCCGCTTATGCTGGCAAACCATGAGCCATCGGGTACAAAGTCCGCAAAAGGGTCGTATATAGGCTCTTCTTCTTGTGGCGGTAGTGCCCACCAGGGGCGAGCGTCATCGTCGGGTTCGTTGTCTGCATCATAGTTAAGCTCGTCATAAGGCTGAGCTTCGTATTCCTCTGGCTCATTTGTCCGGCCACACCCAGCTAAGAATAAAATCATGCAAAAGAGCGCGAATGCAAGTTTCATACTATTCCCCAGTAATACCCGTATTTTCGATACCGGCAATAAAGAACCGCTGCACAAAGCCATATAATATTAGCAGTGGCGCAATGGTTATAAATGTTGCGGTAAGCCTATATGCTTCGTTCAGCATAGCTCCTTGGGCGTCCGTATCAAGAACCGCGCCATAAAACAGTCCCTCAAACATAGATAGCTGCATGGGCAGTAATCTTATGCCGCCACGCAAAAACGTTGCTGTTTGGGTGGTTTCGTTCCAGTTCCATACAAACGAGAACAAGAATACAACCAAAATAGTTGTCAGCGACATCTTGATAATAATATGCCAGAAAACCTGCCAAGCAGAAGCCCCATCAATCATGGCAGCCTCATCCAGCGAATAAGGAATCAACCGCAAGAAGCTATAGAAAATAAGAATCAGAATCGTGGAGTTAACCCCCTGTCCCAAAATGGCCATCAAGGTTTGTGGGATGGGCGTACCAATGAGCTGCAAGCCCGGTACTGCCGTCTGCACCGATACAAACATAATCCACCTAGGTATAAGCAGCACAGGTAGCGGCATTATAAACGTAGCCAGCAGTAGCACAAACAGCACCTTTTTAAACCTAAAATTAAAGCGCGCAAAGGCATAGCCAGCCAAGGCTGACACAAAGGTCTGAGCACCGGCCAATAATGCGGAATACCAAACAGAATTGACCAAGGTCTCCCGGATATCAAGTACACTAAATGCCACACGGATATTCATGATAGAAAACGTGCGGGGGATCCAATCCACAGCCGGGTCGATTATGTCCGCCTCAGGCATAAAAATAGACGATATCATTCTAAGCAGCGGCAGCATGTAGATATAGCAGATGCAGATTAATAAAAAATAAATGCTGCCTTTAGTAATAAACCGGATGGCTTTATTTTTCATGGCGCACCCCCTATGCTTTCTTCTGGCGCAGTAACAGTGCGCATAGCCCTATAATTAACAATGTCACAATGCTATAAAGCCACGCCATTGCCGAAGCTTGCCCCAACCCGCCAGAGGTATGCATACTTTCGTGTATAAGCTCGCTAAGTGGGTTGGTGGCAAAAATCCCTAGCTGTGCAATCGTAAAAATTGTGGATATTAGTATCGTCTGCTTTACCAGTGGCAAGGTAATCTTGAACAAAATCTGCCAAGTGCTTGCGGAGTCTATCCGCGCCGCCTCGTACAAACTGGGATTGATTTTTTGTATAGCTGTTATAAACAAAACAATAGGTATCCCAGTAAACCACAAAATAATAGAGAAATTTGAAAACAGTACGAGCAGTGCCTCCCCGGCAATAGGTACATAGTAGTACACCATCCTAAAAATAAAGATGTTCATAAGCTCTATTTCGCCGCCTGTTGCCCCGGCGTCCATGACCTCAAACATAACAGGCCCAGAAAGCACTATTACAGGAAGAAAATAAATCGTCCTAAAAAACAGCCGCCCACGCAGTTTCATATTCAAGAAATACGCCAAAATAAATGACATGACAATAATCGTGGGCGTATATGTGAAAATCATGACGATGTACTCAATCATGGCCGGATTAAATTCTAAATGCTGAAAAAGAATCGTAAAATAATTGCCCCAACCAGTATAGGTAGTTTCAAATCCAAGGATAGTCTGCTCGACCCTAAAAAAGCTTAAATAAATCGATGCAAAAAACGGCACACCGGTAAAAACAATAAACCCGATAAGCCAAGGCAATAAGAAAAGCAGCCCAAGCCGGTTTTGCATTTTGGGTGACAATATATTATTAGAGACTTTTTTGCGCTTTGGTTTTTTTATCGATTCTTCCATAAAAATATCCATTCCTTTCGCTATTCTCAAGGCATGAAAGTTTCGAGTGGGGGTGGCTACGCCACCCCCACGCACTCCTTATAGCACTATCGCGCTTACTGCGGGCACAGTTATGCCGTTAACGTAAACATCATAGTCGGTATAGTTAATAATAATTTGTCTGACATGGCCGCCGCTGTTTTCGTAGGAATTGATAACCACACCGCTTGCATATACCTGGCGGTGCACCCATTCGTATCCGGCAACCTGAGAAAGTATTCCCTGCACCTGGGCACTGACCTCTACAATCAAATCTCGATACCGGCCATATTCTGTTGTGAAAAAATGAGCGGAATTGGTATGCTGCAATAAATGCGATGGGTTGTGAGTAATAATAAAAGATGGGTTTACATTGTAGTCAATCATACGCAGGATATCCCGCTCGGTGTAAAATGAGAAATTGGCATACGGCGAAAACAAATCCATTGTCCCATGCAGTACCATTTGTAAAAACGGTACCGTGTCCGTTTGGATTATGTGCTGTGAGCTAAACACAGGCACGTCCATAAACGCATCAGCAAACCGGAATAAAAATTGATTAGCCCTGTGCAGGAAAAGCCCATGACTCTGGGACGCGGCTTCAAAAGCTTCTTCAAGTAGTGCTCTTGATTCTTGTACAGTTATACCCTGGCCGGTATGGTCGCTTATAACCCGGCTGGTTATGCCTGTAATCATATGGTAGTCCATAAAATCTAAGGCTCGTAAGTCTCGTGAAAGCCATTCGACACTGCGCTCTGGCCTTGCAAATGCCTGCTCTGTCACCGGTGCGGCATTTGGTACGATATCTGTTATATCTGTTGTGATATGCTGGCCGCTTAGATGTATAGCAGCGTTATTTAGGTAAGACATCTGCACGCGGTTAATCACGAAATAGTCCTGTATAAGTGCTAGGCGGATATCATTTTGCCGCGCAAAATCCGCAAGCCCGGAAAAATCACTTCGTGAGCCTATGTTATTTCTAAAAGATACATTACCAGGCCGCCCGCCGGTAATACCGTCTCGCTGCCAGCCCAGCAGGTTTGTTGTAATATTTTTAACACCCAGTGCACTAAGTTCCTCTAAAATATCTTGCGTTTGACTAATTGTTGTAAGTGCAATCTGCGTATGAGATACGATGTTGGGAGAGATATCAGACATAAGAAAATCCACTCGTATGCCCGGGTTTGAGCCGCCCATTTGCAACTGGCCGGTCTCAAGCAAATGTGCTCTGTATGCCTGTGCCATGCCTACATAGCAAGCCAGCTCACCATCTACATCGGCCAGGAACTCATATACCATAGACAATCTAAAATCGCTTATATACCTTGGTCGTGTGAAAAAGCCGCTGCCCCGCCGGTCATACACATGCAAGTAAATCCTGTTATATACAAATCGCGGGTAAGCAAAATTAAAGTATGTGGTGTTTTGGTGAGGCATTGCCACGATTTCCATGTACTCCTCACCCTGGGTTGCATAGGCCACAAAGCCCGCCCACCCGTTACCGTGACTTATACCAAAAACCGGCATTGTTGGGTTTTGCAAGGGCACATGGTTGCTTGCATCCATCTGGAAGAACTGACTTTGCCCATAATCCGGCCCATAAACAACACCGCGATATTCGCTAAAGCTCATGTAGTTGTAATTAAACCGTATAAGCGCGCCGCTACCGTCAGGCACAAACACATACCCTGGTATCATAGGAAGGGCTTCTTGGCTGTCTGGGTCAAAAAAACGCCGCCCTGTATCATAGTGCTCAATCGCGCCGCCTGTTGCGCCTAAAAACGGCGTGATATGGATTGCAGAAAGCACTCGTCTGCCTGTACCTGTAATTTCCTCGTTGGGGATATCATATACAATGCGTGTGCCCTCAAAGGTAATATGCATATTGATGGTAAGGTCTATTTCATAAAAAAACGTGGTCATGATAAAACGGTTGGGTGCGTCTGTGCCCGCCAAAGTAGTAGAAGCGATACCGGCTTGAGGCATACTGGAGCGCATAATTAGCGCATTGGCATCGTTAAAAAACTCAATTGTGATTGCAGAGTTGGCCATTGCGATAAAAGGAGGGCTCATACGTACAAGCCGATAAATGCTCATCTCGTCCAGTTCACTATCAGAAAGCCCCCGCGCAAAATCCTCAACCTCTGAGGGGAATGGCGCGTCCAGCCCGGTTTTCCAAATATAATCTATCCGCTTATCTCGTATTGCAAATACATTGCGGTCTTCGCGGTAATAAAATGCCATATCCGCGTTTTCATAAAGCAGCACAAAGGCAGGGTCAAGCGGTGCAGACTCCAAAGGGATAGGCCCATAGTCGGGCAACGTATCCCGGGCTGACTCCACAAAAGGTGCATGTGATGCGCCAGAATACGCCTCGCCAGCTACATATGATGCACCGTAGGCTGGTAAGCCCTGACGCATAGCTATAAATACCGACAATCCTATAACAATTACAGCAAAGGCCGCCAATATGCCAATGCGTTTTATGTTAGACCCTTCGAACATTTCTAATCAGCTCCCTACCAACGCCAAATACAAAATTATATAGCTGATCCCAAATCACAGCCAAAATAAGCAACACTACAATGATAATAAGCATAAACAGTACTGTCAGCACAATGCTTTTTAGGGCAGTTCTGGTTTCGTAGTTATGCATCTCCTGTAAGCCCAAAAGCAGCAAAATTGCAGACCAAGAAACCCCAACCAGCATAACAGTGTTAAAAAAGAA
>WQVY01000092.1 GCA_009785605.1 Defluviitaleaceae bacterium
CAGATTTTATGCCAGCCATACGACTCATAATCCCACTCAACGCTGCGAGGTCTAAGTCATATAAATCATCTAAAGTAATGCCCATCATTTCTAAAAGATAACTTTCATATTCTCCAAATATAGACATTGCTTGATGACGCAATTCTTGCCGTTGTTCTTCTGACATATAATCTTCTATAACTATTGGGATATCCCAATCTCGGATAGTAACATCTAGTGGTGTTTCCATTGCGAGATAATCGCTACGTCTGAAAGCATCCGTAACTTCATCTGGCAAAGGATAAAAATCTGCAGTGCCATGATGTGTAGTCCCAAATATATACATCGTCTGTCCGTGAGGAGCTGTTACCAGCCACAAAAATGGTATTTCATCGGTGGTTTCTAGGGATGGATATGGTGTTGGCATTGGTACTGGGGGTTGTGTGGTAGTTGGAATTGGCTCTGGTGCCGGCGTAGCTTCTGATACATTTAAATCAACGCTAGTAGTATAGTCGTTTGAATAGTCTAAAGTACCATTTCTACCACACGCCGCTAATAAAACTAACATGGCCGCTACAAGTAATAACAGGGCAAATTGTTTTAAGCTAAACATATAAACCTCTATTCTATGACTTCAGCACAACGCAGGCCGTGAAAGTATGCTTTGCAAACTTCCACACTATCGCCTCCATATTAATTATGACAGTGAAATTGTTTGCTCAAAATCTACCGTAGAGCAAAAGACATATTTAGAGTTATTTTCATATTCTATCGCATCTTTCATCCACGGTTGCTCGCCATATAGCTTTTTCCTGTATTCTACATTACTTATGCGTATCTGCTTCGGGTTAAACCCATGCGGGCATAATGAAATGAAGCGATTTTGCGAAGTGCCTGTAGAATCGTCTCCTTCATTGAAAGTGTTGACTTCTGACATTTGGAAATAAAACAAGTTCTTCGCAAAGTATTCGATGTTCGACCTTGCGCTTTCGCTTGTCCAGTCTTCATTGTTATATTTTGCTTCCTTATTAAAGAAAACCGGTAATTGGTCACACAGATGGCTGCGCAGTTCCAACAGGCTTAAATACATGCCTTTTTCATTGGTAAAATAGGCGTTGAGCGTAGGGTCAAACATAACCCATTTCCCCAACTCCTTGATATACGCTTGAGCTACAACGTGGTTATCACCATCATACGGCGAACATGGCATGATAAAAACCTTCTGCGCCTTTATGCCTATTGATAAGAGGCACTCCGACAAAATGGTTGATAGTCCAACACAGTTAATACCATGCGAAGCATCTTTTTCATGTGCATGGTCTAAATAATCTATTGCGTTGGAAGGGATTGAGCCAGAATAATTACCCATGTGGTAAATATTGCTTGACACCCAATTTAGCAAGTTTGTGGCTTTAGAAAAATCGTTTCCACTGCCCGCAATATCCACTATCGGATATTTGTTTTTGAGCAGATCAAACTTTGGATGTTTAAAATCATAAGTGAAGTTTACAGTATCTTGTTTTTTTGTAGGCAATGGGAATGCCTTTAGCAACCCTGTATAAATATCATATTGGCTCATTGTTTATTACCTCCACACAGTTGATTGAATTATATCACCTTGAATATGGTAGCTTCTTGAGAAATGGCTGTTTAATCCCAGTCAAAATACCGGTACGCACCCTCATTAATAAGTGCTAAGGTAGTGCCTAGGGCATCTAGGCGTGGGCGGCGGTTGGGGTAGTGTGGTTGTGTGTTGTAAACTCGTATGCATGCCGTCCTTGATGGTCTGTGCCGTAAAACCCCTGAAAACTTGCGATGATACCGGTGTTGGGAAGGGCAGCAACAATCGGATCTGTCCCCATTCCGCCACCGCTTGTAGGCACACCAACTAGCGTTGCAAAACCAATTTGTTTACTTGCGCGCGCGAATGCATCGGAAGCAGAGAATGTTCTCCCGTCTATCAACAACCATATTTTGCCTTCGAAAGCGATGCTATAGTTTGAGGGATAAACAACTCTTTCAACTTGATAGTAAAAAGATAATATTTCGGCATCATCTTGGTTAATCATGGGTAATGCATCAAAAATATTTCCGTACTCGCCCTGTATGGGATTCATTTCAGACTCAATATCATCGTCATAAAAAAATCTTTTAATATGTTCTCCATCCATTGCAAAAAAATAATTTACATAGCTAACTGGCTCATCAATTAGTAAAGCCATGATTACATAGTTAAAATAATCACCTGTGCCTCCCCCATTGCCCCGTATATCAAGTATCAGATGTTCAAAATCAGAGATTTCTGTAAAAAAAGCTAGTAGGTATTCCATGTCTCCTGGGATATTTTCTGGTGTAAACGTCCTTATGCGTACTAGTGCTATCTTGCCTTCTTCAAGTATTTCGGTGATTACATTGTCTTCAACTGGCGGTGCAGCTTCGTGGTCATCTAGGTCTGCAAGCCATTCTGGTGGAGGCCCGTAAAATGCGAGCGACGCGGGATTATACATTATTCGCCGCCACGGCTCGCCTTCTATGTAATGCTGCGATGTGCGATGGAGTAAAATATGGTAAGCACGTGGGTTCATGAGAGATAAATGCCCAAAACCATTAAACGGCGCAAAAAAAATGTCGTGTAAACGCTCTAAAAACATAGTGTCGTTTGCCATACGATAAGTTTCGAAGTATGTGATAGTTCTGCCATCAATTGCTCGGCATCAACACCCAATAGCCTGTATGCCGGGCCAAAATGGGGGAAGTTGCCTCGTAGAATATCGAATAAATAGTCTAGGTCTTCTAAGTAACGTGCGTTTGCGTATGTGATGTCTACATTTCTGTTTCTAATTACTATGCCAGTTGTTGCAATGGCGATTATTGAGACTATTATTATCCCGATTTTTATTTGTTTTTTCATACGCAAGACCTCCAGCATAATCTTCTAATGAGAAACAGCCCAGCCTGAGCCGAAAATAGCGGATGTTTCAACGCTTTCCCCTTTAGGGGCAACGGGCGGCAGGCTGGACTGTTTCTATTATTATTTCGTTTTATCATCGTCTAAGAAATCTGACAGCCGCTTTTCGCGGTCGTAGCGGGCTGCGTTGGTGCGGTATGCTTCGTTTGCTAATGTCTGTTTCTTGGCTATGCTTGCTATGCCAAAAGCAGCTAGACCCAGTGCCATTACCGAGCCAAATATCATCAGGTTAATACGAATCGGGTTGGTTTGTGGGTTGTTGTGGCCCGGCCCTGGGGGTGATGTTGTTACTGGTGTTGGCGATGGGGAGCGTGTGGGCGTAGGTGACGGCGAACGCGTGGGCGTGGGGCTGGGCGATGCTGACGGGCTAGGGCTGGGACTGGGAGTTGGTGTTGATGTAGGACTGGGGGTTGGGCTTGGTATATGGGTGGGCCCTGGCGTGGGGATTAAGGGCATTGCACCCACATGCAGCCCCGTATGCCCTGGCGGGTGGCCTATAAACGCAGGATTGCCGCCGTGCGAAACAGGGATACCTACAATATGGGCCAGGTCGTTGGTAGCAAACTGCCAGTGCCCGGCGGGGAGTATCCAACCGGATGGTGCGGCAATCTTCCTTATACGGTAGTTGGCAGAAGCGGTAAGGTCTTGGGTAAAGCTTACCCAGCCGTTTGCATCGTTACTCATTGTATCTACATGAGCCCATACGGCACCAGTTTGCCGCTCTAACACAAATGTAGCTGTGCCGGGGAGCGGGACTATTATGCGATTTGGCTGTTCGTAGAGCCGCTGGTTGGTTTTTCTAAAAGTAAGACGATGGGGGGTATGTGGCGGAGGCGTTGCGGTGGGCGTTGGGGTTGGATGCGGGGCTTCGCTTACGACAATATTTCCGTCATCAATTTGTGTATGGTTATGGTCAGGTGTGTTTGGCCCCCAGATGTATGTAGTACTGGCTGACAAGATTTTCACACCCGACCTTACAAACGTTGTTTGGGCGTGTGTACCAACCATACTGTCATTGCTGCGCCCGTCTTCGACTCTAAATGTTGTGGCAGTTACATCTCCCACAGCACGGTAATAGAATGCGAAGACATCTACAAGTGTGCCTGGTGTTGCCGCTTGCCCTATTGTAAATGCATCAAATGAAAAACCTGTGCGTACACCATGTACAACCCATGCATCGGGTGTAGCTATAAACCCATACCCGGCTAGTAGCGTGAATGGTGCGTTTGTTATGGTTTGTACTGTTGTGTTGGTTGGTTGAATAATATCTGCGTGTGTGCTGCGGTCTACCGGGATGATTATCCTGTTGTCGTAAGACATAACAATGCCAAAAAGAGAAAACCCGCCCGGTGCCCTTGCGGATACTATCATCCTATGTATGCTGTTGCCGCCGTGCTGGCCCACTGTCTCGTGGCGGATGTTTACTGCCGGGACATGTGCATTTTGGCCGGTGTCGGCAAGTATAGATATGGCTGATATTATGCCAAGTGCAAGCCACAGGGATAAAAGCATTGCTATGCCTTTTCCTTTTTTTCTTGTGAAGTTATTCATTTTTTAATTCATGCCTCCTTCGTCGGCGGAGCAAATAGGTTGGATTGCCTTAGTCAACAACTACAGACGTGGCCATCCAATTTTGTAAAAGAAGGTTCAAATCCGCGATATTAACCTGCCCGGAGCCGGTAAGGTTTGCGTTTTCGTACGAACTTAGCCAATTTTGCAGTAGGATATTGAGGTCGGAAATGTTAATCTGGTTGCTGCCTGTTATATTGCCTGGCAATAGTGGTAACTGCTGCGGAAACCGTGGCTCTGCGGTTAGACATGTATCACCGGCTGCCGTGACCTGGATGTTGTTTATTGTAAAACTTGTATGACCCGGCTTGCTGAATATGACGCTGTATGTGCCTGGGGGTATGTCTTGGAGTGTAAAGTTTACATAGGTGTGTGAATTGGCAGGTGCGGGCACGGTGGTTGTATATATGCTGCGGCCAACAGCGCTACCGTCCCGCAGCTCTATAACTATAGGGTGGGAAGGGTTGGGGACTGTAAATGCGCCTACTATGCTGTTGTATGGTGGCTGGTCACGCATTGGCTGCCATACCCACGTATCTGCCATGGTAGTACCGTCGTAGTATTGCATGAGCTGGGCAGATGTGAAGACATAGCTGCCCTGCGGGTCGGAGACTGTGCCAGTGCCTACGTTTTGCCAATAGCCGGTGAAGTAGTTGTTTTGTGGGACTGGGGGTAGGCTTGCATCACCGGTACACTCTATGAAAACAAAGTACCGGCCAAGCTGCATCTCGCTTAGTGACGTTGCACCGTAAAACATACTTCTCATTGTTTGGACGTTGCGGGTGTCCCAGCCTGTTAGGTTGAGGTGGGTCAGGTTTGTGGCATGTCTAAACATTGAGGTCATTGATGTTACATTTCTTGTGTCCCAGTTGGAGAGGTTTAGATTAACTAATCTGCTTTCGTAGAAATCCCCAGCGTGACTTTCCCTTGAGGTGAGCGGCATTGAGAACATTCTGTCCATATCTGTCACATTACCAGTATCCCAACTCGAAAGGTCAAGGGCTACTAAGCTGCGCGCCCTGTAAAACATTTGACTCATATCTGTTACATTACTTACATCCCAACCTGCAATATTCAAGTGGTTAAGCACATTTGCATCTGCAAACATCTGGCTCATATCTGTTACATTGCCTGTGTCCCAACTTGCAATATCATCAATGCGCGAAGAACGGGTCTTGCTAAACATCCGGCTCATGTTAGTGACATTGCTAGTATCCCAGCCAGCTATATTAAAAAAATTTATGTTGCGTGTCCTGTGGAACTGATCTGTACCCAAAAACATGGCTTCCATTGTTGTTACATTACTGGTGTCCCAGTTATGCAGGTGCAGCCTGCCGATATCCATGGTATAACGGAACATTGAGCTCATATCTTCTACGTTGCTGGTATCCCAACCGGATAGGTCTAAACGCCATAGTGCTATGTCTGAAAATGCGCGTTGGAACATTGACCTCATGCTAACTGCGCTGCTTGTATCTAGCGCCGGTATGGCATCAATTAAGTGCAAATCTCGTACGTTTACTCTTTGAAACATCCATGACATATCGGTCATGTTGCTTGTATCTATATCTTCATCTTCGGTACCCGAGCCGTTGTATGCAACAACGGTAATCACAGATATAACTATGATTAACAACATAAGTGCTGCGGCACGTATTTTGTTGGGGTTCTTTTGTGTTAATTGTGTGACCATATGTATGACTTTCATTGCTCTCGCCCCTCTGCTTCTATATTTTTTTACATTTTAACACATTTAATCCATGATAAAAAGCCTTGCAGTGTATTTTTGCAAGACTTTTTGTGATTGTTATACATTCGTAAGCTTTTGACGTTGGTTGGCTAATTGAAGCAGCTAAAAGACATAAAATCCTTATGCCATGATGATACCATTGCAATAACAGTTCACGCCCGCGAACGTATGAAAAAGCGTAATTGTTGTCATAAGCATAGGTAGTGGCAATATGTCTAATGACTTTACTACCGACTTTACCGATTTAGGTTCTTGTATGGTAATTATAAAGAATGTTCCCTGCCTATCATGCGAACAATGCGGGGAAACCGTTTTTACAGGCACAGTAATTAGGCAATTGGAGGACATGACAAATGCATTAAAGAAATCTATGACTGAAATTGCTGTAGTCCAATATCCTAATAAGGTTGCCTAACCTTGCAAAGTCAATGCCGTAACTAAAGCCAAGTCATGCCAGCATACAAATTTTTGTCGTCAATGACTGTTTTTCCACAGAAAAAGCCCGTACGAATGGGAATAATATATCCCCATTTGTCGGGCTTCCTGTTTATCAGTGCTATTGCCTACTTACTTATTAGCTAGTTGGGCGCGAAGCTCCTCGATTTCCTTGCGGAGTCGCTCAATTTCAAGTTCCGCTTGCTCTTTTTCAAACATACTCTTATTGAAGAAGTAAATCTCGTCTTTTCTGCGTGCGTAAGCTTGCCTTGTGTATTTATCTTCGCTTTGCATTGCAAGTGTTGATACTGCCATAAAAATCTCCTCCTCTTCGCAAGCATTTTCTATGATGGCCTTGTTGTTTATCTCTTTTTGGGTTATTACCGAAAGCCACTTAGCAAAAAGTCCATCCACGTTAGATATGCCGTCGGCATCGTTTATTGCTTTTGCAAAAGCCTTCATGTCAATATAGTGCAGCTCCATTGCATCTGTGAATACGGTGTAATCTTCACAATCCATAATCATACATAGCCTGTGTATTTTGCTGGTATCTTCGGATATGGTTTTTTTGTTTTCTAGCGGCTCTATTGTGCCGTTGGTAAATGCAATGGTGATTGTGGGTGGCTGTGATGTATAGCTTTTTCCAACTTCCAAATCTTCACCAAAGGCCCTTGCCCATGAGCGGATTGTTTTGGCTTTTAGTTCGCCAAGGCCGTACAAGTGCATCTCCACAAGTACGGTTGTACCGTCACTAAGCTCTGCCCTTATGTCTAGTATGGACAGTTTGTCTTCGTCAGATTCCTTGTCTAGATATGGGTTTTTGATAGTTAATGACTTTATTACACGGTTGATTTTTTTGTTGGCAAAGATGGCGTTTAATAACGATATCAGTAAACGTGGGTCGCCCTTTGTAAAAAGCAGCTTAAATGCGTAGTCTATGCGCAAGTCCATTAGCTGGAAGTAATCGATTTGTATTTTACCTTTTGATTCTTTGCTCATAGGCGTATGCCCCATCGCTTTCATTTGTGTTGGTTGCTGATGATATTATATGCAACTTGGTGGGTGTTATCAAGATAATAGATATATATCGTTAAAGGGATACAGTAGTAGGCAAGATAAGAGCGGGTTAGCCGAAATATTTTCATAAGCAAAGGCCTTTCTTTATGGGTAAAGCACAAAACTGGGATGTGCAAAATGGTTTTCTATTAACCCAAGTGCTGCGGTTAAGGCATCGCCTGATACCCATATATCCGGAGCAAAGCCTACGCTTTCTTGGAAATGGCCTTCTGGGAAAAGAGCCATCCCTGAGCCAAATTGAAGCGGTATGCGGCTTTGCGGTAAAAGCCTATGC
>WQVY01000093.1 GCA_009785605.1 Defluviitaleaceae bacterium
GTTATATCACGTTGCGAGTACATGCTTGACCTTACCTTAAAGGCATGGCAGGCAATCTACTCTGGTTCCTTGTTCGAGTTGCTTCGGAATACTGTTCTATCTCTATTTTGAACAACACTCCCTATCCAATAACCGCCTGGGGCTGGTAGAAAACGCACGCTTTTTAAAGCGGCTAAGGGTCCCGGCATTGCTTACGATAATATGGTCTATCCCATGAAGCAAATGCCCGCCAGAAGGGCGGCTCGACATGTGGAATAGTGCGTCTAGCCCCAGGTTGTCATATACGCCGCCATCCCATAAGTGATAAAAACGGCCGCCGGGGATGCTGGTGTCCCGTGCCCTTTGTATGGGCTCGTGTGCTGAAGCACTCCAGGAGTAGTTGTTACGCTTTAATGCATATGGGCCTATAAGGATAGGAAAACCTGAAGATGCAGCCATAGCATCTGACACAGGAAACTCGTGATTGTGTACATACCCTATAACCATATCTCCCATGGCATTTTGTGTTATACCAAAGCGTTTACCTGTTTCGAATGTAGCACAGTTAGCACACCAGACAGGGGTTTTGTCTAAGTTTGCCATTGTGCCGCTTACGCCCCACTTCTTACCAATGACTTTGGCCAAAAGGTTTACCTTGCGGTGTATCCAAAATGGAAACATCCGCAACAGTGCAGATTTTTGTATGTCACTCCCCATTATCACATCTTCAACCGCAGGAAGTACCCGGTCAAGAAACTGCCGGCTGGTTGGCCATTTATTGCTATTGTGTGCATAAATCAACCCGGCACACAAACTCCCACCAGAAACAGACGATATGTAAGTGATGCTTTCCATAAGATTATTTTCTGCCAGCCATTTTAGCACACCCAAATGGTAGATAACTGCACGCATACCACCGCCAGAAAGGGCAATGCCTATTTTGCGTTTGTTTATATAGTTCATACACAACACCCCGCATTTCATATTAAATCTGCAATTGCTATAACATATGCAGGTGAAGCGGATACGGATATAGCAATCGCACCTTTAGATTGCTATAAACGCTATTGACTTGTTGGGTATAAACTGTAAGAATACAAAAAATAACCATGAAGGGTGGATTATAATGGCGACACTAGAAATGATAAAATTAAACATGACAGATATCCCAGAGGCAAACCTGCCTGAAGGCTTTATACTAAGGGCAATAAAGCCAGAAGATGCCCCTCAATGGGAAACTCTGTGTACCGTAGCGTTTAACAGTGATCATAATTTTGTAGACATAAAAAACAGACAAGGATACATAGAAGACGGTGCCTTTGTCATAATAGATGTAAACGCGAGCAATAACGAAGAAAAAATTGTTGCCACAGGCATGATATCCAAAAGGAGCAAAAACGGGGAAGACTACGGTTACTTAGAGTATATTGCGGCATGTCCCGAATATTCTGGCAAGAGGCTAGGATATGAAGTCACAACTGCACTGCTGCGCAAGTTGTGCGATATGGGTATAAAAAAAGCTTACCTATGCACCTGGGAGAGTTGCCTCCCGGCCATAAATATATATCTTAAGCTTGGGTTTGCCCCGGATATGTCTGTAGATGAATCCATGCCCGTGCGGTGGGAAAACATATATGTAGCGCTACAAAACAATAAATATCATGAAAACGAGCTAAAAAAACTACTCACCAAGGCAGAGCAAGGGGACGTAGACGCGCAGTTTGAGTTGTTTAGACACTTTCAGGATGTCGACAACGGCGAACAAATCATATACTGGCTGACAAAAGCAGCAGAGCAAGGCCATGCAGAGGCCCAATATGCATTAGGTTTCTATTATAAAGACGGCGAGTTTGTGGAACAAGACAATGAAAAATATATACAATGGCAACAAAAATCAGCAATGCAAGGTTACGCCGAGGCCCAGTTTAACATTGCTTGGTGTCATGCAGAGGGCAAAGGCGTTGAAAAAAACCTCCCGCAAGCTATGGTGTGGTTTGAAAAATGCGCGATGCAAGACAGGCCAGACGCGCAACACCACCTTGCCTACTATTACTGGCGTGGAGGTGACGGTGTTAAACAAGATTACGCGAAAGCGCTTGAATGGTATACAAAGTTAGCAAAGCATGATGGTGCAAATAGTGATTATGAATGGGAAATAAAGCGTGCCCGTAACGCCCTGGGGCTTATGTATTATTGCGGCTATGGCACAACACGAGACTATAAAGCGGCCATAAAATGGTACACAGCGGCAGCAGACATGGGCGACGCAGGCGCGCGTAAGTTCTTAGATTTCTTTAAACAGGCGAACATACACTAATACCTATGCACTTATTTGCCTATTGCAACCCCAGTACTACCATACCCGCCTTCTCCTCGCAAAGTCTCTGGTAGTACATCTGCTTCAAAAAACTCTGCCATCTGTACCTTGGCTATGACCAGTTGTGCAATCCTATCACCGCGGTGCACGGTGTAGTCTTCTTCCCCTAGGTTTATAAGCAGTACACACAGCTCGCCGCGATAATCTGCGTCTACTGTACCCGGCGTGTTAAGCACCGTTATTCCAAATTTAAAGGCCAGGCCGCTGCGCGGCCTGACCTGAGCTTCATAACCCATAGGCAACGCAACCTTGACCCCTGTTGGGATTAAAGCGCGTGTGCCTTTTTTTATAACAACCGGTTCGTGGACATTGGCATGCAAGTCCATGCCTGCGGCATCTGTGGACTGCCGCTTTGGTAGTGGCAAGTCGCTTGAATCGTCTGTGCGAGAAATTAGGAATTGTACTGCGCTATTATGGGTTTGCAAAAACCTGTTGTAAGCGTGCTTAAGCAATATCTCCTTAATACTATCCTTGCGTTTTACCCAAAAGCGCATCTGATTCCAACCCCTCTACTTGTTTGCCCACCAGCGAAAGGCTCATCTCGTCAAGCTTAAAAATCCTCTCGCACATGGCATAGAAAGCGTCTAAATCCACAGCGTCGATATTCGAGATAATTTCATCTGGTGTTATTGTTCTGTCGTGCATTAGCAGTGTATGGCCTATGCTGTTCATGCGGTTGTATGCGCTTTCTAGCCCCAGCAAAAAGCCGCTTTTTAGCTGCTCGCGAGTTTTGGCAAGCTGGTCTGCAGTAATTTTATCTGTAAACATGCGCTTAATTTCGCCAGTGATGAGGTTTAACACCTCGTAAACATGAGATGGGCCAAGCCCTGCATATATCACAAACATACCCGTATCTTTGTAGCTGGCGTTATAAGAATATACAGAGTAAACCAGCCCATGTTCTTCCCGTATCGTCTGGAAAAGGCGCGAGCTCATACCGCCGCCAAAAACGGTGTTTACACATGCAAGGGCGTATGCTTCGCTGCCCATTCCGCTTCTTAGCCCCGGGAAGCCCATACATAGGTGAACTTGCTCTATATCCTTATCACGCACGCTAAAACTTGGCCGGTACAGGGCCGGGGGCTGAGTTTCGTCTGCCCCCGTGTCCTTGTACTTGTCAAAAACAGCAGTGATTTTACTTATTATTTCTTCTTCGCTGATATTGCCGGCTATGGCTATTACGGTGTTGCTGGGCCTGTACCGGCTGTTCATGAAGCCAAGAAAATCATCCCTAGTAAACGAGCCTATCGTCTCGGGTGTACCAAGAATGGTCTGCCCTAGGGGGTGATTCTTATATGAGTTTAACTCCAACATAGACATTGCCACGTTCTCTGGTGTGTCTTCGTACATGTTTATTTCTTCCAGAATGACATTTCGCTCCCGTTCAATCCCGCTTTCTTCGAAGGTGGAGTTGAAAAACATGTCCGACAATACATCCAGTGCAACATCAAAATGCGTGTCCAGGGTGCGGGCCATATAGCAGGTATACTCCTTGGATGTAAAGGCGTTTAGTTGGCCGCCCACACCATCCATAGTGTCTGCGATATCTTTTGCGGTACGCTTGTCCGTCCCCTTAAACAGCAAATGCTCTATGAAATGGGAAATGCCGTTAAGCCGCTCGCACTCGTTGCGCGAGCCATTTGCGACCCATATCCCAAAGCTTACAGACCGTACAAACGGGATAGACTCCATTACCACCCTAAGGCCGTTTGGTAGCTCGTGTACCCTAATCAACGGCGGTCGCCCCTTGGTGGCCTTCCTCTGTCAGAGCCGCCTCTGTCGTTACTGCCTGACCTTGGACCTGACGGACGTTTTTCCCTCTCGCGTGGGGCGTATACCGCGTCTGGGTCTAGTACGGCCTTGCGGCTTAGGTTAATGCGGCCTTGGTCATCTATTTCTACAACTTTTACGGTCAACTCATCGCCTACTTTTACAAAATCTTCTACGTTTTCTACGCGAGAAGTATCAAGTTGGGAGACATGCACCAAGCCTTCTTTCTCTGGTGCAATTTCCACAAAGCAGCCAAACGTCATAAGGCGGGTAACTTTGCCGGTGTAAATGGCGCCCAATTCTGGTGGGTTTACAATGGCCTTGATAATTTCTACTGCGCGGTTAACATTATTTATATCCTTATCGGATATGAATATACGGCCATCGTCTTCCGTGTCTATTTTTTCTACGCCGGATTCTTCTATGATGCGCTTGATAACTTTGCCGCGGGCACCTATAACTTCAGCAATTTGGTCCACATTTATGCGCAAGATTGCCATCTTGGGCGCATGTGGAGATATTTCGGCCCGTGGCTCCGCGATGGCGGCCAGCATAGATGTATCCAGGATATGCTCGCGGCCTTTTTTTGTTTGCTCTAGGGACGCGCGTATAATTTCCGGGGTAATACCGTCGATTTTCATATCCAACTGGATGGCGGTTATGCCTTCTGTTGTACCGGCAACTTTGAAGTCCATGTCTCCAAAGAAATCTTCCAGGCCTTGGATATCTGCCATAAGTGTGAAGTCATCGTCTGTCTCGCCTACTACCAAGCCGGCAGAAATACCTGCAACCGGGCGTTTAATGGGCACACCAGCAGCCATAAGACTAAGGGTAGAGCCGCACACCGCCGCTTGGGAAGTAGAGCCGTTGGAGCTTAGTACCTCTGACACAAGGCGTATAGAGTAGGGGAAGTCATCTTCGTTGGGGATAACGGGTAGCAATGCTTTTTCTGCAAGCGCGCCGTGACCAATCTCCCTGCGGCCTGGGCCCCGTGAGGGACGAGTCTCGCCTACAGAATAGCTAGGGAAATTGTAGTGATGCATGTAGCGCTTGCTTTCTTCCATTGCGTCTAGGCCGTCTAGGCGCTGGGTGTCGCTGCTGCTGCCCAAGGTTGTAACGGTTAACACTTGGGTCTGACCCCTTGCAAATACGGCAGAGCCGTGGGTCCTGGGTAGGATATCTACCTCGGATGTCAGCTTGCGGATGTTTTCCATACCGCGGCCGTCTGGGCGCTTGCCTTGCTTTAAAATCATGCGCCGTACGGTTTCTTTTTCAAACTTGTATATAGCCGGGCCAAACATTTGGGTGTACTCGCTGGCCACATCTTCATCAAATGTGGGGATTAGCGCTTCCATGGCCTCGTCTGTAAGTTTGGACAGGCGCTCGTCCCGGTCTTGTTTTTGTTCTGCGAATACGGCTTCTTCCATCCTTGCGTCTGTTATGAAGCTTGTGATTTTTTCGTATAGTGCTTGGGGTATGACGTGTTGGGTGTACGAACGCTTGGGCTTGCCGTTTTCGGCTACTATGCCGTCTATGAAGGCTATGATTTTTTTGTTTTCTTCATGGCCAAACATTATGGCATTGTACATGACATCGTCTGGTACTTCGTCTGCGCCGGCTTCCAGCATCATGACCTTGTCGCGGGTTGAAGAAACGGTAAGGTTAAGCTTGCTTGCCTCGCGCTGTTCGGCATCTGGGTTGATAATAAACTCGCCATCCACTAAGCCTACATTTACTGCAGCGGTTGGCCCGTTAAAGGGGATATCTGATACGCATATGGCTATGGCACTGCCTATCATGGCTGCTATTTCTGGGCTTGCGTCTTGGTCCATAGACATTACTGTGGCTACAACGGATACGTCGTTGCGATAGTCGTCTGGGAACAATGGGCGAATGGGACGGTCTATTAAGCGAGAGGCCAGTATGGCTTTTTCTGTTGGGCGGCCTTCGCGCCTAAACCAGGAACCGGGGATTTTGCCCACGGCGTAGAAGCGTTCTTCATAATCTACGCTTAGGGGGAAATAGTCTATCCCGGCGCGGGGCTTGTCAGAAGTTGTGGCGGTAACAAGTACCACCGTTTCGCCATAGGTCATTAATGCCGACGCACCGGCCAGCTCAGCCAAGCGGCCAAGTTCGCAGGTTAGGGTACGCCCGCCTAAGTTCATTGTGTATGTTTTCTGCATGTATGACCTACCTTCTTAGTCCAAGTTCGCCTATTAATGCGCGGTATTTTACGATGTCTTGCTTGCGGATATAATCCAGCAGCCCACGGCGCTGGCCTACTAATTTTAGTAGCCCGCGGCGGGAATGGAAATCCTTCTTGTGGGTACGAAGATGCTCTGTCAAGTGGTTGATACGCGCGGTAAGAAGCGCTACTTGAACCTCTGGGCTACCGGTGTCGTTTTCGTCCCGGCCGTGCTTTGCGATGATGTCTTTTTTGATGATCATTGTGATCCTCCTATGGTTTTTGCACTATAGTTTTAGTGCTTATAATCTCCGCGTGCCTAGGATAGGTTGGAGTCTCCTAGCTTTAAAAAAAGCCTTAATCCCAAGCGCGGGCTGTGGGGAGTATAGCATAGAGGCGGGTTGTGTCAAGGCGGCTGTG
Source organism: Defluviitaleaceae bacterium (assembly GCA_009785605.1). Lineage (GTDB taxonomy): Bacteria > Bacillota > Clostridia > Lachnospirales > WQUN01 > WRAN01. The sequence continues at coordinate 6,732 of WQVY01000093.1, forward strand.
TGTTTTTGGTGGCATATTATAACATTTATACGTAAAAATGGCCCCGACTGTCGCCGAAAATAGCACTATGTTTTACGCTATTTTCGGCGACAGTCGGGGCCGTTTATATGGGGGGATTGCTATTATAAAGTACGAAGTTGCATGAAAATAACGTTTTTGTTACTCAACAGCCACGCGCAAATCACCAAACAATACTGCAGTAACATTGGCTGTGTCTATAGGTGACTCGGCTCTGGCTAGGCCATTGAATGTCGTGTCATAGCCATACCCATGTGAGAAGCCAACACTTGGGAACTCTTGCAGGAGGATGTTGCCTTCTGGGGTCTCTATCCACACACTGCGCCCGGTAAAGCTGGCTACGCCATCACCGATACCGCCGTCTACTATCCCAGAGAAGCTTACGCCCATTGGCGTTACCGTAACAGAGTGTAATGTGGAGTTACCTATTGTTGTAGCATTGGCCGCACTGCGTATATCGCTGGCTTCGCCTGTGTCGACTGTCATAGACCAGTTGCCTGCAATACTGTGCTCGAACATGCCAGAGAGTGTAAGTGAATAGGAATTAAGTGCTGCAACGTCTATAGGGAAAACTACTTCGCGCAGGTCATATAAATAGGTGTAGTTGAGCCAGTACCGTAGGTCATCCATGGGCATATTTTGCTGCTGGTAAACACTTAAAGCGTTGAGATTTGCATCAACTTGTAAGAATGTTGAGGTGATATGGGGTACCCAGTCGCCATTTGGCGCGGTTAGCATTGCGCCTGATATTACATTCCCGTTGGAGTTGCGTGCGCCGGTTTCTGTTACTTCTACCCGCGGTGTTATGATTTGCACGTGAAGTTTGCCGTTGATGATGGCAACATTTGAAATCCATCCGTCGCCTGGCAAAGCAGGGAAGCCATCACCCATGGTTGGTACAAGGATATAATCCGCACACCAGGACGGGAACTCTGGAGTTGAGAAGTTTGCAACATTGGGTATAAGTGGTGCTTGGGTAAGGCTTGAGAGTGCTACGGGGAAGTCTACTTCTGTGCTGCGTGACTCGAGTCTTACTTCGTGGATGAGTAAGTCAAAGACGTTGGGGATAACAGTGACATCGTTAACTTCGATTTGGAA
>WQVY01000094.1 GCA_009785605.1 Defluviitaleaceae bacterium
TGCTAAAAAACCGTAGGAAAGTTTCTTGGGTCAAATCTTCCGCAAGATGCGAATTTTTAACTTTGAAATAGCAAAACCTGTATACTTTGTCATACTGCTCTTGTAGAGATAGCGACACTCGAAAACCTCCCTTCATAATGTTTAACGAATGACAACAGCAAAATGTGCGGGGTAAGAAAAATATTTTTTTGCGGATACGCACACGTAGCGATTTAGATTTATTGAAAGTTCGGATTTTTTCTTTATTTGGTATATACAGCAATAATAAAGCACAGATTATTTGCGACCAAAAATCTTAAGTATTAGTAAGTTTTTAGCCGCTCATTCCGAGTTTCCAGGCAAGTCAATGTGTTATATTATTCCAGTACGAAATTTGCCAACCTTTTCGCAACTCGCGGGTCTATATAAGCGTAGGCCCTACACAACTACCTATCACAAATACACAGCGGAGGACAAGATGACACAAGTACAAGCAGAGCAAACTGTATTGCGGCTCATGAATCAAGTGTACAATTTTGCCCGTAGCCGCACAGCCACGACTCAAGATGCAGAAGATATAGCGCAAGAAATCGTCATGAAGCTGTATCGCGCATTGCTAACGCGGCAAGATATTGCAAAGCCAGAACAGTTTGCATGGACAATTGCCCACAATACACTGGCCAATTACTATCGCAACCGCTTTGGGTATAAAGAAAATGTACCCATCCATGGCCTAGTAGACGTGCTTCCGGCAGCAGATGATGTAAGCGCACAGCTAGAGCAACATGAAACAATAACGCGGTTGCACAGTGAAATCGCTTATCTTTCAAAAATTCAGCACCGCATAGTAATCATGTACTATTTTGAGGGCAAACCCCAACAAGAAATTGCAAACGCACTCTGCCTTCCGCTAGGGACAGTCAAGTGGCATCTCTCCAATGCAAAGAGTGATTTAAAGAAAGGAATGAACTTTATGAGAACAAGCACTGAGTTAAAGTTTAACCCCATCAAGTTTAATATGATAAGCACCAACGGGTCCGCTGGCACAATGGGTGGCAACACAACCTACTTGCGCTCCACGCTGGCGCAAAATATTTTGTATCTTGTAAGGGAAGAAGCGCTAACGGTCAATGAAATTGCCGGCGCGCTGGCTGTTTCGCCTGTATATGTAGAGGGAGAAATAGAGTTTTTGGAAGAAAACGGCTTTATGTTAAGGCACAAAAAAGGATACATCTCCAACATTTTACTAGACATCCCCACGACCAAATCCAACCGGCAGAAGTGCGAAATGTACGATAAAGCGGCTGGTTTATTTGCCCCGGCGCTTTTTGATGCACTTATGTCTCATATCAAGTTGGGTGATGATGGAGTTATATGCCCGCGCAATGACATGAACTTTGTATTATGGGCATTGGTGCCATATGTGACAGCGTGGAGCGGAAAGCCAGACGAGCACACTTCCTTCGAAGAAGCAGCAACCATCCGCCCTGATGGCGGGGTTAATATCTGCTACTGTACCATTCATAACCACGAAGCCCTGCCCATAAAGCACAGTGCTAGTATGGCCAAGATGGGTGGCCCAAGTTGGAACGGCGGCAACGGTTTTATGCTGTGGATGATGGACACCATATGGGGTGGGGACCGCGTTGGCAACTACCATCCAGATATAATGAACCGCGATTTATCCGCTTTGCGGATGCTCTTTGACGGTCATCTTGCATCCGACGATGAAGCAGTGCGCATGATAGAACGTGGCTTTATTTCCCAAAAACCAGGACCAAAGCATTCGCGCCCAACAGACACATTAAGCATTGTGTGGCTCAACAGCGCTGCCAATAAGCGGCTGATTGCCATTGCAAACTCTATCCGCGACAAATACCACGCGCAGCTTGTAGCAATGAAAACATCGTATGTCGAGTCTCAACTCGCCGCAACACCAGAACATTTAAAAAAGGCACGGGCATATGGGCTGCAATATATTTTCCATTCGGACGGGTATTTCATCATTTATATGCTTCACAAGCTTATCGAAACCGGCAAGCTAAAACTACCGTCAGAAGAACAACGCAAATCACTATGCGCTGTTATCGTAGCAGAATAAGCATGGGTATAGCCACAGGTTCTAATCCCTAGTTATTGTACCCCAGACCTTCTTGTTTTTGCGGTATCCAACAAAAGCCCGCAGCCGAATAAAGACTAGCACATAACGGAAGAACACAAACTCCAAAAAACACACCGCTAAGGCCTTAAATATGTCAGAAATAGAGAGTTTAAAATTTTGCTGATATATATGTTGCATGTAAATGCACAGGCTTAGGGCAACACCATATATCACATAAAGTATAAGGAATACAACCATGAACCTGACATTAAGCAAGTGCAAATGCGATGCAGCAATTATGGCCAAGAAACCTACAATCTCTATTATGGGTGACAATAATTCGTATAACAGGTAGTACATGAAAGACAAAAAACTTACAACGCCGAACCTAAGATTCAAAAATATTTGCCAGTGAGCGCGCATGCTCTGGAACATCCCCAGATGCCAACGCTTGCGCTGGCCAATTAAGTCCTTAAGGCGTGAGGGTGCTTGCGTTAGGCATACGGCGCTAGAGGCATAGCGCATACGGTATTGGATGTTATTGTTCCTGCAGTAGACATGTGTTTTTAGTGCCAGCTCCATGTCTTCGCCTATATTGCTTGCATCGTATCCACCGGCAGCAACAACCAAAGATTTCATAAATAGCCCATACGCACCTGATATTATTAGGTTGCCATTAAATGTGTCAAAAAGGATACGACTGCCCAAAAATGTGCGGTCGTATTCTATTGCTTGCATACTTACAAGCAAGTTATTGGGGAGTTTGTAGCTTACGGCCATACCATCCTCTATTTGCACGCATTGGGATAGAAGAATCATGCCCCCAACCGACACTGTCGTGTCGTCTTCGAGTATGGGCTGTACAATTTTTTCTAAAGAGTCCTTTTGCAAAAACGAGTCCGCATCCATACATATAAAATATGGGTAGCTGCATGCGTTGATACCCATATTTAATGCATCGCTTTTGCCGCCATTGAGCTTGCGTATTAGGGTGAGGTTTACATTACCTACTTTTTGCTCGTGTACTGCAATATGGGGTTGGCACTCTAGCACGCGGTTTATTGGCCGGTCATAAGGCTTCATATTAAACTCGTCTATGAGTAGTTGGGATGTGTTGTCGCTAGAATAATCATCTACCACTACAATCTCATAGTGTTGGTAGTCTAGCGCCAACAATGATTTCACGCTTTTTATGATAACTGCAGCCTCGTTGTAGGCCGGTACAATAATAGATATTGGTATGGATGTATGTTTTAGCTCATTTTTGAGCATCCGCATACGGTCTTGGTTGCGCAGCTTGTAAGCCCCTACCGCAACAGCCAAGAAAGTAAAAGTAGCATATATCAACAAGTATATTATAAAAAATACACCCGCAAAAAGTACAAATTTCTCTAATATGCTTGTCATATGATAACTTCGCTCGCATTCACATATTTTTCGTTGGCATGGTCTAGTTTATATTCAATCATTTGCTGCACGTTACTATCGCGGCTTTGCGCATTGTTTATAAACATGTCTGGGCGTACGCCTTGTAGGCTTACGCCCATCGGATATGCATCTAGCTCTACAAGAGAAGACACCGCGCTGTACCGCACATACCAGTTTTCGCTTTCGAGTGCGGAAGTTAGCGCATTTGTGGTAGGCCGCCCTGGGTATGCGCTTAAAGTTGTTGCGGCCGCTATCGCAAGTTCATAGCTCTTGGTTTGGGTTAGATACTCTAGCATTATGGGTAGTGCTGGCTCGTAGATATATTTTTTATAGTAGTGGATAAGCGCAATACGGATATCTATGCTTGCGTACTGGTTTTGTAGTACCGGCAAGAAAGCAGTCTTAAACATGTCTGAAAAAATTGTTATAAATGTTATTACCCCAAGCAAGATATTATTGCTCCATAATTTGTAATTTTCCCATAGTTTTAGAGCCAGTTTATCTTTGTCTCCGGCAAAGTTATATAAATCTTCTGCTAATAGTTTGTGGTGTATAAATGCGGCTTTGTTGCTATAAAGCTGCAAAACACTTACTAGCCCATGCAAGTCCCCAAGCTTACAAAGTGCTTTTAAGACATTTACCCTGCAATAGATATCTGCATTTTTTGTGAATGAGACCATCGTGTCTGTAGTATTTTTACATATTATGTCTTCACTTTTTACAACCAATGGGTGAATGGAAATGAAGTAGGCAAAATATGCCCGCTCTGCGTTTTTCTTTTTTTTGTATACAAGCGCTAGTTGTTGAAATATTGTGCTTTGTGCTAACAGGCGTACATATGCTTTATAAAGGTCTTTGCTATCCCCACGGTTAAAAAATTTTAGTGCGTGAGAAAATGCTATTAGCTCCCCTGTACGTATTAGGCTTTTTAGTAAGTGTTTTTTATGCTTTGGGCAGATATTGGAGTTGTTGGCGGCAAGCTGCTGGTGTATGGTTTTTATCCAGCCAGCCGTGTTTTTTTTCATTGCTTTGGCTCTGTTTCTTTTACGATATATGACAAACATGTTGTATATCATGATAGAGAAGCAGCCAATCATATACATAATAATAGACAGGTGGATTCTTAGGTCGTTAAACAATTTATCGCCTCCATGCCTCTTGCATAATGAAATATGAAAGCTTTAACCTCTCATGGAATTGCAGGTTACCCTTCCATGGTTTCAACTTTATTGGTGACATTGGCACGTAGCCAGTATCTGCATGGGCAACGCCAATGTATACTTCGGTTATCGGCAACCCCTCGACACCAAACTTGTCATAATAATCGTCATGTACCCGTTTAGTAGACGGGTCAAAAAAGTTTAACAGCATCCATGGCAACCTTATTTCAACTAGGTTGTGGCCATAGCAAAAGTCCGCCAGCGAGTTAAAGTTGGCATGTGCCGGGTTGTTTATCCCATGTGTTAGTAAGCCCGTTTCCCACGAGAACAACCTGCGCGTTGTCATGGTACGCAACTCATTTTGGCCAAAAATTATGTGGTTTTGCAGTGCAATCATAGTTGGCACAAACTCGGACTCCCACCTAGGAGGCACAAAGGCAAATGGGTTTTCGCCTGTTTTTTCTTCATGGAAGCGCATGAATGTTGCGTTACTTCGCATGTTTACCATTAGCCTGGTATTTGCCGCGCCACTTAGCACAAGCAGGAAATTTGCCGGCTTGGCAAACTCTAGCTGTTCGTGCACAGTCGTGCCTGACTTTGGGGTCACTTTTATTGGCAGGTACAACTTACTACTTGGGTTAACGTCATCTCCACTCACTAGCAGGTAAAGCCCTTCTACACTTTGCTTGGCATAGACGCTTATACCGTCATATGTGTGGACAAGGTGAGACTCATCCCATTCGCTTGCATCGCCGTCTATCAAAACCGGGCGCTTGTAGGCTCCTGGGTCAAAAGACATAAGCCCATACCCTTGAGCTTGGGATTGCAAGTTACGCCAATACTGGTTGCGCCATGTGTCGGTTGCAAATGCGGTGTTCCATGTGCGCCTTTCCCAGTTGTCTTGCCAGGTTGAGATTATATTACCGGCCCAGCCTTTACTTTCTAATTGCGCACTTATTGCGGCCAAGCCTTCGCCTTGTTGTGTTTCGTTGTATGGCAGGTCATCTAAACGTATGGGTACGCGGCTTGTTGATACGCTATACCCTACCGCTACTACCGGCATAGTATGGTAACGGGCCAGTAAATCTATATAGCCATTAAAGTCGCAGTTGATATCCAAATCCCCTAGTAAGTGGGCAAGATTGTCTTGCTGGTAAGGGGTTGTTAGGCTTATAAAATCGTCTGTAAAGTGGAAAAGACGGTAAGCTGCAAACACACCTGCCTGCATATCTTCTGAAGGGATAATATTTTCATGGTTTGTTTGCACGTACTTGCGTAGCTGCCTTGCATATATTCTTTCGTACTCTAAAAAGTCTGTTAGCGGGTTTGAGAAAAAGCTAATTGGCCGTTGTTTTTTAAAGCGGCGGGCTTCGTAACTTGTTGCATCATCCATCACTTGTGCAATCATTGCTTCAAACCGGTTGGCGCCTTCTGCAGTGCTAAAAAAACGGCCTTTATAGTCTACAGGCATGCCAACGTCGTTGTTGATATATGCAATAGAGTCTGGGTTCCAACCATCACCCACTATAAACCCAACAACCCAGGGTGAAATATCACGCATAAACATTTGTATGCCGCTTTCGTTGAGCAGGTCAATCCTGCTGCCATGCACAATGTCTATTGCTTTCCTAAGCGAGTATGATAGCTCGTCCCTGCTTATACCAATACCTGTATCGCCTACACCCTGGATAAGCATAAGGCTGTTTTCGCTGGTTTTATTGTGCGTATATAGCGCGTTGTAAAAACTACTATGCATTATTGTGGCCGCGTATACCACAGTAGCGCCCATGTCTTGTATTTGTTCAAACCAGCGCAAATAGTCCTTTTTGTTAGCACCCAGCTCCCAATAAGACTGCCCTGGTACAAATGAGTTAACCTCTACACCACGCAATAGAAGCGGCTCTGTACTGTCACCCATATAGATACCACTACCGTGTGCGCGATAAGTAACATGTACGGCTGCGTTGGGCCTGAAGTCAATAAAAAACCCCATGTAAAAGTATGCGTAAAAAACAAAGATAGCCACTATCATCAATGCAAAAACAGAAACTAGATATTTTAACATGTCATTCTCATCCTAACATACCGCCATAGGGCGGATTTAAGCACCCATCTTACATAGTTTCAGTTAAGGCAAATGCCACAACGCATGTCTGGAGGGATGGCTATATTGGTGTAGTATTTCTATATGCGTATCCATCCAGCGGCCACGCTCTATCATAAAGTCTCGTTTTTGCGCTATGGCTTCTTCGTAGCTAGTGGGGTTAAGGTCTGCCTCTGTAATCCCTGCCGCACGCTCCTCTGGTCTTGGAAAGCGGTGTGCCTCGGCATTTACTTTTGTATAATCAAAACTATATCCCCATACATCAAAATTACGGTCTATGGCACTGCCAAGCCACTCTATTACATCGTCCATATAGTTTATAAGTCGTTCCTCGGACAAGACATCCCGCCTCAAGCTATTCCAACGGCGTATAACTTGCTCTGTAAAATATGGCGACATAAATAGTCTATCAAACCAGCCCCGGCCGTTAAGATAAAATTCATCAACTGGCATGGTTAAGAAAAAGTTATCAAATATATTGTTAAAATCCCACACCGGGCCCGCAATAAGCCTACCCCTTATGTCTTTATGGAAATAGGAAGAGCCAGCAAACAGGTCATTGTTCCCTATAAAATCGTTAAAGACGAAAAAGTCGACAAAGGTGTTGACATCGATGTATCTCTCAACTGACCGTGGACTGTGCAGCATATCTGACGAATATAGCAAGTGCTCTATACTATTTATGCTGCTCATGGCATAGTTGCGCACCCTATCGCTTTGGTTGATATATGTGGGATATAACAGCTCTGCTATGCTTTCGTCTTCTAGTCTTAGTGTGTACTCGCTAAAGATATCCATCTCCCTGTGAGATTGGCGTGCCCACTCTATACGATAAAAATAACTTGTTTCTGGCATCCCGGGCCTGTAGCGGTTTAGGTTTATGCGGTTAGGCTCTACCCTCAAAGTCTCCATAAGCACATAAAGTCCTTGAAATTCCCCGTTTAGTATTAGCTCAAAAAA
>WQVY01000095.1 GCA_009785605.1 Defluviitaleaceae bacterium
CCGTCAACTAAGTTGCGTAGTATTTCCATAAATTAATTCATGCCTCCTTCGTCGGCGGAACAAATAGGTTGGTATGAAAATCCGCTTCGCGGATGTTTCACACTTCACACACCCCTTACATACTAACCAAATATAGCAGAGAAAACGCTACCAATAGGCAAGCGGACATTTAACAACCTTGCAAAAATGAAATAAGAAAAAATTATCCAGCCAGCCGGTACCACAGTAAGCTCAACTTTACTGCGTGACCCAAGTAGCCACATTACCGTAATCATAAAAAGGGCCGAACTAACATAGTAACCCAGCACGCCAAACAACCCCACACTAACTATTAGAGCCGTAAGCACAATGGCCACCAAGCGTACATTGCCCCATTTAGGGTCGGTATCGTCTTTGCCGCGTATAATGGGGATTAGCGCTATCACAGTCACAGGTACAAGGGCATAAAACCATACACGTGGGATTGTAGCCGCAGTGGTTATGGCCCCCAAAATTGGTGATGGCGCACGGAAAGAAAAAGTCATAAGAAAAAACATTAAACCAACACCAAAAATCCCCATCAAGACAAGAATCTGCCCTGTGTATGGGCGAAGTCGGGAAAAGGGTCTGGTTATCAACCATACAATAACAAGATAACCAGCCATAACAAGAAAAATAAACGGCCACCACAGCGTAGCAAGAAAACTTCCAATTGCCGCCAAGTCAAGACCTCCTTCACATGCAAAACTGCACCCCCGGGCCCATTGGGCCAGGGGGTGGTTTATCTTACGCAGTAGATATTAGTCTGGCATCATATCAAGATAAGTCAGCCAATACTCTGTTGTATCCATTGTGTCTTGAATAATTGCTCTAAACTCTTGGGTAAATACAGCCGTTGGTGCTATGGCGTTGTCTGCGTTGTATTCCATCCACCTTGGGTTTTGAGATACTTGATACACAAGATTTTGGAACCACTCAATCATTTCTGGTGGTGTGCCGCGTCTTACAGCATAGCCGCGCCACATATGCATGTCGTTAAGTTCAGGGAAGCCAAGTTCTGCAAAAGTTGGGGAGTCTTCAAAGCCTGGCATACGCTCTGGTGAAGCTATTGCAGCAACCCATAAGTCGCGGGCGTAGGTGTCAAATGGGTTACCCATTTGCACATGTGCTTCGCCGCCAAGTACTGCCAACGCGCCAAGCGGGCCGGACTCAAATGGTATAGCGGTACCCTCTGTGTCTGTTGCTTGCCATGTCAGCAAAGCTTCGAAATGCTTGTTACCGCCCAGCATAGGAACAGCCCATATTTGACTGCCGTCCATTTCTCTGGCTTGCTCTAGGATGCCGTGGAAGTCCATGCCAGCGTCCCTGGCTTCGGTTGTGATTATTACTGCGGCTGGGTCCCTTTGGATTTTAGCAATCCAGTAGTAGCCGTCGATGTATCTTGCTGGGTCAAACCCGTGGGCAACTACGTTGTTAACATTGGACATTGCCGCGCCAAATATGGTGTAGCCGTCTGCAGGACGGTTAAGCACTTCCGCAGATGCTATCATGGTAGCGCCGCCGGTTACATTTTCTACCACAAATGTAGCATCGGTGTAGTTGGCCGCCAACTCAACAAACAAGCGGGTAGCAACGTCCATGCCGCCGCCGGGGGCTACATGGGTAATGATTGTTATTGGGCCGGTCGGGTTCCATTCCCCATTTCCGGCAGGTGGTACAACATCTGTTGTGTCGTCATCGTCGTTGGAGCAGGCCGTTAAAGCCAGGGTAAGTGCTAAAATTGCCATTAGAAAAAATAGCGTTTTTTTCATGATAACTCTCCTTTATTTTTATTTGGGCGCTTCTTATAGCATTTCAACTCTAAAAGAAAATGCCCTTATTGTCTGGATAATATATCAAAAGCCATCCCGTGCCTAAGCCCGCGGTCGCTGATTGTCAGCTTGTCCACACCCAAGCGGCTCATGATTACTTTTAAGATGCAAGCCCCAGCCAGGATGACATCCGCACGCTTGGGCTGTAAGCCTATAATATTTTTTCGTTCTTCTATTGTTTTTGCACCATACGCTGCTATTTGCTCGTTAACATCGGCTAAGGTTAGCGTGCTGCCTTGGATTATGTCTGCATCGTACGTTGCCATCTTGTGTTTTACGGCACCCATGCTGGTTACTGTGCCACCCATCCCTACAAGCTGGGCTATGTTGCCGGCAACACCGTTTTCGCTAAATGTACTGTCTATTTCTGCAATGGCGGCATGTATGTCTTCTTGTGAAACAGGGTCGCTATTGAAGTATTTTTCTGTGATGCGGATAGCGCCAAGGTCAACACTAAAGCGCTTGCTAACTGTGTTGCCCTCGCCAAATACAAACTCTGTACTTCCGCCGCCGGTATCAAATATCGCAACTTTGTGTGATGCCGTGTTGCCGCCTTTAAGAAACGGCAACCCAGAAAGTACTGCAATATAAGACAGCCGCGCTTCTTCTTCGCCGGAAATAACAGTTATGTCAACTCCGCTTTCTTCACGTACCATTGCTACAAAAGCGTCTGCGTTTTTTGCATTTCGCAGCGCCATTGTGCCCACGCATACAATTTCGCCTGCGCCGTTTGCACGGGCTTTGTCGGCAAACCTGGCTATGGCTTCGCAATTACGTACCATGGCTTCGCGGCCAATTGTGCCAGTTTCCCGTAAACCCTCGCCAAGGCGGGCAATATCGTTTTCGTCACAGATTGTTTGCAGTGTGCCGTCCGGGGCCATATTGCCCACAAATAGCTTAATGGAATTAGAACCTACATCTATTATGGCTTTTGTGCTCATAAGACTTATGCCTCCCACTTGGGTTTTATCATCCCATACCAACGGCGGTTTTCATTGCATTTATATAGTTGATATTTTCGAAACCAGCCAGGCCAAGTTCACGTACTGTGGCTATTACGTTTTCCGGGTCGGCATGCTCTACACAAACTGTGCGCATTGGTACGTTGTTAAACTTTGTTTCTGCTATTTCTACGGTGGCATTGTTTATCTCGTAGGCTTGACGCTCTTTGTAAACGTCTACAATGCACAGCATATCGCAGGGGGCTATAAGTTCCTCTAAAAATTGCTCATAGGTATATACATCACGCTTAAACTCAGGTGCAGCAACCTTAAAATACTCGCGGTACAAGACTTCTAGCTTGTCCTTGGAAATAGGGAAGCTTTCTTTCATGGCCGGGTACCACTGCTCTAGCTTGTCGCTGTTTATCTGTTGCAGGGACTTAATGTCTATTAAGTCGTTGCGGATTTTTACGTTTTCACAGCTCATCTTGGACAGAATATATTTTTCCTCGCTCTTTTTAAACCCTCCTTCCTTATGCTGTTTAATTTTCTCTTCTGACTGGCCAAAAGCTTGGCCAAACGTGCGCCATTCCCACCTGGGGATTATTTTTGACATAATCATTTCTCCTTCGCAATATTTGACTTCTCCGGAAACTCCGAATGAGCGGCCGAAAAACTTACTACTACCTAAGATTTTTTGACCGCAAAGGAAGTTTCCGGAGAAGTCTATTAAAGAAGTCATAAGCCCATGCACAATAATATAATGCATGTGCAGAGTCAACACGATATATCTTGTGGAGCGTACAGGTAAAAGCTTGTGAGGTATAGTAAAACTGTTATAATTACAGCAATTTTTGTTATAAGCGAAAGGCAGTGATACCATGTACACTCATTATTATAAATATTTTGAAGAGGTAGCCCGTGAAGGAAGCTTTACAAAGGCGGCCAAGAACCTATACATATCCCAACAAAGCCTTAGCGAGAGTATCAAGCGTATGGAGGAATATTACGGCGTACAGCTTTTTGGGCGCAAGCCAAGCCTGCACTTGACCCATGCCGGCGAGTTATTACTCGAGCATGTAACCAAAACCCTTTATCAAGAGCAGCGGCTGATGGCAGAGTTTAGCCATATTTCCTCCCAACAAAAAGGAAAAATACGCGTTGGTATCACGCCTACCCGCGCACCTATATTCTTCCCACTTATATTTTCCCGGTTTAACAAGCTCTATCCACAAGTGGAGCTTTCTTTAAGAGAAGACCATACTTCATACTTACTCAAAGACCTCATGAGTGGCAAAATTGATTTTACTATTGGCCTGGAAGACGCCAGCGCAGCACAAGGCAAATTGATATCTACAACAACATTGCTAGAAGACAGAAAACTATATTTTCTTGCAGTCCGCAGCCTTCTGACACAATACGGCTTTCCTGAGCCGCGAATAAAAACTGCCCTTGTTGAAGGGGTAGGGCTTGGCGAAATACAAGATATTCCCATCATATTAAAGCCCAATACATCCAAAATCCACACCCAAATTGCACAAGAATATCTAAGGTTTAACACCAAACCCAAAATTGTTATCGAGTCCAGCAACGTACTACCACTACTACCTTTGTGCAGTGCCGGGAACGCGGGGGTATTTATGCCGCAAACCATAATGCGATATGTACAAGCGCACTATTCCAAAACCATGGATAGCGTATTGGCCTTCCCCATGCAGGATGTGCCAGTTAATTGCGATATTGCCCTTATGCATTTTTGCAATAGGCCTATGACGGTTTATTTCAATGGCTTTATAGATGTTACAAAGAGTGTATTTGCAGAGTATGCGGCGGCGGGTTTGTAATATTGCGATATGAAAATGCTATATAATACGAATCTCAGAAAATCACGTCGACAACCGAGTGGAAAATCGGCGGCCTTAAGCCGTTTTTCGCGATGTGTTGTCGACGATGATTTTCGAGATTCGTATAAATAAAAACCGCACCACGGTTGCTAAACTGGGTGCGGTTTTGCGCTAGAACTAATCGTCTTCTCCACCCATAATGCATTACCTCCATTCATTAGTATACTATGCTGGCAACCCTGTAATGGTACAGGTTTGCCATAGCATTTAGTATGTACATTAGCTTGCAGCTTTTATACATCCCATGTCCATTCGATGGAGTATTTATTGCCGTCGGGTGGGGTTTTTATTGTTCTTGTGAATATGTGGTAATTAGCGCTATTTATTTGTGCGTTACTATTATTATTGCACTTTACATAGTAGTCGCTTTCATCTTTTGTTATGGGTGGTATAACTGTCTCATTCCGTCCTTTTGGTGTTGTTATAACAAATATAACTTTATTTTTGTCAAAAGCAAGATTTTTATGTATAGCCACAAATAAAGTTATAGAACGCCTTCTGCGCCGTACTCGCCATGATGTATATGGTTTTGGCTTTTCTGAGGTATTTGTATATTCCCTGCTAATGTTGCATGTATAGGGTTGGCCCGGTGTAGGAAGTGCTGTCAACCATATAAAGTAACGGCAGGGATAGCTTTTATCTACACTAGAACCTAAGAGGCTGATATCGTGGTTAATAATAGGGTCAGACCATCCGGGCAAGTCATCAAGTAAGCCCTTAATTACTGGCCTGTCATGTATTTGCATATTGGGACGGACTTCAAAGTGCGTGTTGTGTGTTGCTGTACCGTCTGCGTTTATTATGTACTCTTTGCATGTATTTCCAAAGGTATACGACTCTATTGACATACGCCTAAATACAAGCCAGGAGATTATTGCTGTTAGCAAAAATACCGGTATAGCTACAATTAGATACTGTATATCAAACCCGCTGCCATATAAAATTGATGTCACAAAAATGGCAATGGTAGAGGCTAAAGATGTTAGCAAAAACCATATAATATTTACAAACAACCTGCCGGGGATTTGCTTAAATAAGTCTTTTAGATAGTTCACATAATTACCTCCTATGTCTGGTTATAATTGGAGTTGGTATTGTAAGCATACTGTTAATATATGCAGGTTATTGGGTTTTGAGCATGTTTGTACATTGAGTGTGTGAGAAAAGTCTATAGTGATCGCTTTTGGCCCAAGCATCAAAACTGCCGGTTTGTAGTTTCTACACTAATTTATGATTAAGAAGCTGTATTCAACCCCGCCAACGGCGCCTTTTCGGTCAGATTTTCGCCACTTTTCGTTGGCCCCTCCTTGCTTGCCTTAATAGCAAGCCGCGTCTGAGCCGCCTCAATTGGCAAAAATCTGTCGCGTAAAGTCACCATTGTCGGAGTTAAATACAGCTTCTAAATCCCATGCGTGTAACACCAAATATCCATTTGAAAATGAAAATAAAAGCTATGAATCATTAATAGATTCAGGATTAAACTTGCCCGGGAAGGGACTTGAACCCCCACGCCGTTGCCGGTAGTGGATTTTGGGTTTGAACGTCTATGCAATACTTAGCATTTTTGAAAACATTCAATACGTTCTTGTTTTTCATCTTGCCAGTATGCAGTGATACAAACTCATTGATCAGCCTTTTTTACACTGTTATAATTCGTCATATTAGAGATATATGGAATTATTGAAATATGAAGGAGGCGTAAGGGTATGTTGTCAATTATGTCCCGTGAAGTGACTTGGGCAAATATGCCAGAGGAGTACAGGCTTGATGTGGTTGTAGTAGTCCATAATAAAAAAATTGAGATGGAGGATTGTAGTATTCTCAAAAAGTTATGTGAAGAAAGAGAGGCACTCGCAAAGAACATTTATGACATTCTTCATGACATACCTCTCCTAAAAAAGCCATCTAAAGTTAAGATTTTCACTGGTGGCTTATTTGATTCTGCAAGCAAAGACTCGTTCAAAAATTACTCTCTTGTCGAAGCCGTATGGAATGACAATAACAAGCTGGATATCCTAACCCCTCGTGAGTTTGAAGAATTGATTTGTGAGCTTATAAAAAAACAAGGATTTAATGCAGAACTAACTCCACAAACGAGAGATGGTGGTAAAGACATAATAGTTCGACATAATGTTTTAGGTGAAATGAAAATCTATGTTGAGTGTAAAAGATATAATCCTAATAAAAAACGTGTTGGGAGTGAAATCTTGCAAAAATTAATTGGAATAATGGACTTAGAGGGTGCGGCAAAAGCAATAATATATACAACATCATTTTTTACAAGTGCTGCAAAAAAAATAGCAAAAGATATTAGAAATAGATTAACTCTTTATGATAGACGTGATTTATTGCTGCAAATTGATACTGCTATGTGCACAGCATAATATCATTTGTCAGGATAATGGGCTTAGATGTAGTGAAGCATTAGGGTTAAAGTGTTTTAGGAGTTGGTAAGCGCAATTCATTATGAAAATCATCCTGTTAGACAAACCACGATTTTCATAAAAAAGAGCCTTCTGGTTTCCCAGAAAGCCCATAAGCACTGATGCCCAGAAGGGACTTGAACTTTTGCAATCTGTTATTTGTAGTGACTTGCAAATGTTCGTAAAGCCCATTATCACGGGATTGTGTCTTTGCTGAACCTCTTGCATCGGTGTAGTTTTAGGGGAAAATGAGTGATGTTTATCCCCAAGTTATCCCCACATCTATTCCCATGTAAATTATCAATGTACTTGCTCAGTCTATCATATCAATAACTTAGAAGCTGTATTCAACCCCGCCAACGGCGCCTTTTCGGTCAGATTTTCACCACTTTTCGTTGGCCCCTCCTTGCTTGCCTTAATGGCAAGCCGCGTCAGAGCCGCCTCAATTGGCAAAA
>WQVY01000096.1 GCA_009785605.1 Defluviitaleaceae bacterium
AGCTCGCTATAATGGAGGGGAAGTCACAATGTTCAACGATTTAACAACCTTGGTCATCGCTGTAGTATTTGTGGCGATTAACGGGTTAACCATGCTTGCATGGGCGGCAGCACAAGGGTACAAAATGAAGCCGACCGCATTCGCGTTTTTTGTAGGCGCGATAGGAAACTTGCTTACCGGCTCTGTAACGCCCATTTCGGGGCAATCTTCGATACTCACGGTATCGCACTTCATGAAGAATGTTAACGAGCGTGTCGCGGCCTTGCTTCTTGCGGTGCTGGTTATGGTGCCGCTGGGGCTTACCGGCTCTGTAACCAGGATTGCGGACTTTGCCGGCCAACCCGTGCTATGGGGCATGATGGCTGGTGTTGGCTTGATGGTAATGGGGATTAGCTTTGACATGCTAAAACAGGCCAAAAGGACCGGCATAATCTCGCTTTCGTCTGCACTTGTGACGTATGTTGCGTTTGTTATTGCTGCCGGGTCTGGCCCCCGCAACCCACATGCGTTGGTTTATGTAATTGCCGTGTCTGTGACATTGGCAACAATAGACTTTGCGTTTATCCAAAAAGACCCAGTAACAGGCAAACGCGGCCGCCGCGTGGACTTGTTAAAAATGGCAAAAGACTCCGGCTATGAAGGCGACATGGAACAAAACGAAAATCCAAAGTTTTGGACAAAAGAGTATTGGGCCGAGTTTAAAATTATGAAACCTAAACTCACCATTAAGGCAATCTATTTCGCGTTGGCGTTTATATGCCTTAACATTGGCACAAACATTGCGTTTGGCAATATTACCGCAGGGTTTGCCCCACCAGAAATCACACAAAACATGGACCACCTGACCGTTATAAACAGTTTGGCAGACATACCAAGTGTAATATTTGGCGGTGCACCAGTAGGCGCAATCATATCTGCTACAGCGGCGGCACCATGGCCGGTAATGGCTGGTATCCTTATGATGCTTTTGTGCGCTATATTGCTATTGTTGGGACTTATGACTAAGGCAGTAAAATATGTACCGGTACAAGCTATTGCTGGGTTTTTGTTTGTGATTGGTTTCTTTTCAACGTTTATACCACAGCTTAGGCTTGTCTTCTTCGCACCGCCGGCCGGTGTGCTACGGGACTATGCAACATCTATGGATATGGTACAGGCAGCGACGGCTTTAGCACTTACATCTCTTACCAAAAACCCATTTATCGGGCTTGTTGGCGGGATTCTTGTGTACTATATTGGTAACATCTTTTTCTTGTTCTTGTAAGATGTAAGAGCAGTTGTAAAATAACGTTTGCAACAAAAACCATAGTCATTAATATATTTTGAGCCGCTGCTTTGGCATTTCAGGAGCAGTCAATTTATAGTCAGATGACTTGGTTTACATAGAGAGACTTTTTACTAACATACCCCAAATATTCTAGTGTTTACGTGTGATATATCGAACTAACTCGAAAACAGTCAAGCTATCGCTCGTTGTCCGAAGAAGAATGTATAAGTATCCGCTATTTTTTTTTGGCAAGATTGTTCTCAGTAAATTCAACACATATGTTGACGAGATTATTAACCACATGTTACCATTAGCGTATATAATTCGCATTTGTTATATGGCAAATATATTTTTATATAAGGGGGTATCCATGCAAAAAAAGAAATTATTTTTATTACTTGGTTTACTTTTACTGTTATTATGTGCAACTATTTCATGCGCTAAAATTAACACAATTGAATATTATGAAGATGCATTTTATACCAGCTTTGACTGGGACATACCTATTACCGTTTCAGCAGGAATAGAAACGGATCAGCTTGCATCCCTGACTGATGACGAGATACGATTACTACACCAGCCATATGTTGACATTGCAAATTCTATTAGCTTAGAGTTAGGTGTTAATATTGAAATAGGGACTATTGATTGTTATTTTATTACAAGAGATGATATCCTGTACGTTATAGCCAATATTTCTTTGGCCGAACATGAAGTCAGACTCAGAGAGTTGGGAGAACAACTCCGCCGTATGACATACGCGAACAAGGTTTTTGAGGTAATCTTAAAGTCTGATTATGCTCACATTCTAGTAGCATTGATTGATGTCTTTGATCACGGAGTAATTGACCCTATTGAAGCATACTACCACATTCAACATAATGGTATAGCCTCATTTTTTGAAGATATCCTGTATACCATTAGCAACTGAAATCCATGATCACATATGGATATCATATAAGTTCTGGTAAGAAGTCAGGTTAGCATATTATATCTCCGAATGCTCTTATTTCTACAAATACCGATAGACAATCGCGATCAACAACATTATAAAGCTTGAGAGTTCATTAGATAGCCCCTTACGGTGATAGCATCGTAAGGGGCTGTTTATTCGGATCTAATTTAAACTAAATCGTTATTATCTATTGCCTCATGTAAATAAATATCAATCATATTACATAAACAGCCATATATTTATTATTAATTATCAATATCTGCATTAAATCATATTTAATTATGTGCAGATATTTACATCATCTTGGCTGATTATGGATTAACGCGTGTTGATATCTACATTTTGACATGATATACTCTCGCCAAATAGGATGCATATCAGCTAGCGCGCAGTTGATGTGTTGTGAATGAAAAGGAGGACATCTTATGAAAAAAAGTATTTCATGTTATTTGTTGCACTACTAATATTCTTTACTTCTTTCCCATCTGTATTTGCAACTGGGGCTCCAAGAGGCCTTGATTGGAATTTGCCTGTTGCCATTTCGGAAAGAATAGAACCTTGCCAGCTTGCATCGTTAACTGATGACGAATTAAGGTTACTACACCAACCATATGTCGATATTGCAAATTCAATAAGCTTAGAGTTAGGCGTTAATATTGAGATAGGAACTATTGATTGTTATTTTATTACAAGAGATGATATCCTATACGCTATTACAAATATTACTTTAGCTGAACATGATTTTAGACTAAGGGAATTGGCTGTACAAGTTCGTAACATAGAATATTCTAGCAGGATACTTGGAGCCGCCTTGGATTCAGGATACGATTATGTTCTAGTAGCATTGGTTGGTGCTTTAAATTACGGGGCCATTGATCCTGTTGACGCATATAATCGCATTCAGCAAAATGGAACAAGAGCCTTTTACGAAGAAATAGAGCCATTGTTTAATACTCTATATAATAAAGTTGCTGACCCTGTTGATGCATATTATCGTTATGAGATAGCTGAACCATATGCTATGGAACGTTGGGGGCCAGTCTATATGTTCGAACGCCCTCCTACATTTGCTTCGAATATACTTCGCAATCAAATAGCGGCTGAGGTCTGTCCATGGACAATGAGTCCTCAGTGGGTGGAGCATTCTATAGCACCTCGACTTACACCTGTGGGTCCATGGACTTGGGTTCTTGTAGGACATCATATAAGTGCCTGGGTGGATCCTGGCTTTGCTGGATCTCCAAATACAATAATTTCAATAGATAATGGTGGTAGGTTGCGAAGGAGTGTACCTGGAGGGACTGAAACCGTTTGGTGGGAAAGCTCATTAATCACGGGGTTTCAAGTAAATGACAGGACGTTTCGATTGTGGTAATGTCTTTCGTTTAATTTCTTAGTTTCACAAGAGGGTGCTGTCTTATTAAACCCCAGAAAAAGCGAGAGCAATACGCAAAAGCGTATAGCTCTCGTTTTTTACAAAATGCCCAATTCGAAACAAAAACAAGAAAACTCTACTCATCCTACTTATTCATACACAATTTAAGTTCACCTTGCTTTTTGCAAAGCTGCTCCTTTTTGTGCAAACCACAAGCATAAACTTAAATAGTCTCTCATACATTTAATGTAAGTTTATGGGAGAAAGGATGTACGTTAATGATTGGTACGAGGATTTTTGTGCTACAGATGAAAGATTTGATAAGGATTGGCATATTTGCGCTACTGGGGATTGCACTGGTTATATTGTTGTTGGTGCTACTATTACCCAGGGGGCGTGGGGCAACACCGGAAGATGACCAAGCCCATGGCAGGTTTGTACCGGGTACATATGCGTCTACAATTGTCTTAAACAGCGAGCCGGTGCAGGTTCGCGTAACTGTTTCTGAGGAAGATATACTAATGATTTATCTTGCAGGGATGGACGATGTCCAGCGGACATTTTACCCGCTGTTTGAGCCGCGTATGCAAGACTTGGCAGAGGAAGTGCTGCGATACCAGTCTGCATATATAGAGCCGCAAACAGACTATCCTGTAACAACAGGGCTCTTGCATGAGGCAATTATTGCAGCGCTTAGGATGGCTTATGCTGTAGAGTACTAGATAACACACTATTCAAAGCCAGTGATATGTGATGAGTGATGGATCGCTTTTGGCCCAATCATCAAAACCGTTAGTCAAACAACTCTGACAGTAGTGGTGTGATTTTTTCTTGTATGTGGCGGTCTATTTCTTCCAGCGCGGATAGGGCTTGGGTTGTAATAAAACGGCTCTTTCCGCGCCTGGGCTTGTACAGTTTTTGAAGGATGCGATTTTGTATGCGTATGCGATATTGGTACATGGGTATGCCTCCCCATTTGTGGTGTACCATATCATATGCGCAGTGCTACTGTTTGGACACAGAAGCTGCCCTTGGTGGAGACGCTTCCAACCGGTAAATTGGCATACCCATAGACGAAAACTTGCGCTCATACTCGGTCATGACATTGTCTTCTATGCCGCTTTTGTGCAGGTCTAGGGATATATTTTTTATCAACCACCCATTAGCGCTAAAGCTTTCTATAGAAAATTCGAAAAGCGGGCGGTTATCGGTTTTGAAATACAGTTCTGGTATTGCTAGTTGTTCGTACATTGCCAGATATTTTTCGTGGGTCAGCCTTCGCTTGGCCCTCTTTTTTTTGCCTGGCCATGGGTCGCTAAAGTTTAGGTATAGCCTGTCTACGTCCCCAGGGCTAAACATTTCAGTTAACAAGTCCGCATCCATAAGCAAAAAAGCCAGCGAACATGCGCCGTTTTCTTCCGCGTGCCGTGCGGCGGCAGCTAGGATTACGTCTTCACGTTCGATGGCTATATAGTTAATATCCGGGTTTTTACGTGACATCTCTGCTATAAAGCAGCCTTTCCCGCAACCTATTTCCAGGTGGATGGGATTGCTGTTACCAAAGTACTGCTTAAACTGTCCGGCATGGTTGGCGGCATCGCGTATGATGCGTGGGTTATTGGCTAGTTGGGCTGGGGCCCATTTTTTCTTTCGTTGACGCATGTTTTAATTCATGCCTCCTTCGTCGGTGCAATAAATAGGTTGGTACAAATCTCATTCAAGTATAGCATAGGTATTATGTGTTTGTCGTGACGCTTCATGGGGTTGTAAACATCAGCCAGTATCCAAAATCACTTTTCTCTGGGTGCAGCTCGTCACAGTGTTTAAACTGTGTAAAGCCCAGCCTTCTGGCCTTTTGCTTAGACACTTGGCATGGGTTATCTGGCACGCCAATTATATACCGCTTTGGGCCGGGGGCCTCTGTCATGCCAAGGATTAAATGCCCGTACTCTGCCAAGGCTTTTTGTACAAATGGGTCTTTAAACAAGTGTGGCTTGTTTGTGGGCGGTGGCACATTGTCTGATAAATCAAACCGTATCCAGTTGGTTTTTCGGGATTGCCTTTGAAATGGGACAACACTCTCTTTGGTAGCGAACAATGTTTCTATGTTGTGTTGAGGCGCAGGCTCGGCACTTCGCTGGATTGTATCTGCATGCAATTGGTCCAGGGCTATACGGAAGGATTTTGCTATTTCGCTTTTTGGCTCTTGTGCATGGGTAAACTGCCTTATGGGTGTTGGGTCATAGGGTTGAGGTTGCTCCTCTGTGTGGGGCGCTGGGGTAGATTCGGCTGTGGGTATTGCTTCTTCATGTTCGGGTAGTACTGGGTCCTGCGGCAAGTCGGTATCTACTGGCGGTGTGGGCGTGGGGTCTGGCATTATGGGATGGTTTTCATTTGCATGTGTGGTGCACATTGCATGTATACTATCTGCTGCTAGTGCATTATCAGTATCAGTCACGGGCATGTCGTCTGTCACATGGGGTGGTTCTTCTACCGGCGGTAATTGTTGTGAGTTTTCTTCTACAATCGGGACTATTACATGTGTTTCATCGTTTGGCGGGTCTTCTGTTGATGGCTCATCATTTGGCGGTACTTCTTCCGACTTATATGCCACAATACTACGCTTATACTCATAAAACTTATGCCGCCACGCCACCGTCTCGCCTTTGTACCCACACAGTGGGCTTACTATCTCTGTTGTGCCTTTGGCGTTTATTGCTACTGCTGCAATATTTTCGAGTTTAAAGTGGCCGAGTTCTACCAGCCCTAGCTCGCACCGTACTTCGCCTTTGCCTTTTTCGTCTACAGCCAGGGTACCCATTTTTATACCTGCATAGCGTTCGCTGTCTTTAAACAGCAGAAATATGTCATAGCTTGCATTGGCTTTTAAATCCTGTGCCCATACTGTTAGTTTGCAGTTATTGCCCCGTTCCTCTACAATGCTGCGCCCGGCTGGGCGGCGCCCTTTGTAGTCATGGCCGCTGGCTTCGTTTGTCATTGGCATAGAATAACGTATGTAGGACATGTTTACCTCCGATGGTTTATTTAGAAGCTGTATTCAACCCTGCCAACGGCGCCTTTTCGGTCAGATTTTTGCCACTTTTCGTTGCCCCCTCCTTGCTTGCCTTAATGGCAAGCCGCGTCAGAGCCGCCTCAATTGGCAAAAATCTGTCACGAAAAGTCACCATTGTCAGAGTTGAATACAGC
>WQVY01000097.1 GCA_009785605.1 Defluviitaleaceae bacterium
GAATATCTAATGAACACAAGGGGCGTTGAAGTAGCCCTATTTTTGTATGAGCGACACAGTAAAAATAAAGATGAGACCGAGGCTGGGAGTGCCGATGCATCTGAAAATGATGCAACTGGTTGTGATACCGGTAGTTTACCACCTAGCATAGAGCCTAGGAAAATAAAAGTAAGCATGAGATCACGTGGGTTGCATGTAGGACAGGTTGCTGCGTCTCTTGGGGGCGGCGGGCATAGGATGGCGGCGGGATGTACTATTGTTGGCACAATTGATGATGTGTTGCGGCAAGTGCTGGGGATATTAGAGCGTGAGCTGTTGGATGCGTAATGTTGTAAATTGTATGTAGAGGAGCTGACGCCCATGAAGGGCTTTTTTAATGTCTTTAAGGAGGCCGGATACACCTCTCATGACGTGGTGGCTATTGTGCGCAAGCTTACCAAGGGCAAGGTAGGGCATACAGGCACCCTTGACCCACAGGCAGAGGGTGTGCTGCCTATTTGCGTTGGGCGGGCTACAAAACTTGCAGACATGATTACCGGGCAACAAAAATCGTACACAGCAGAGGTTGTACTGGGTATCACAACAGATACTGGTGATATGACCGGGCAAGTGCTAAGCCAGGCGGGTGTATGCTTTGATGCGGATGAAATAGTAAGGGCTGTAGAAGGGTTTCGCGGGCCGCAGATGCAAGTGCCGCCTATGTACTCTGCGCTAAAGGTTGACGGGAGAAAGCTGTATGAGTTGGCCCGTAAGGGGCAGACAGTGGAGCGCAAACCGCGAGCCGTAAACATCGAAGCTATTAATGTAATAGGCTTAAGCCCCAGTACTAACAGCTTCACAATTGACGTTACATGCTCTAAGGGGACATATATCCGCAGCTTGTGTGTGGACATTGGTGAAGCGTTGGGTACATGTGCGGCAATGGGTGCGCTTTTGCGCACGCGTAGCGGCAGCTTTGGTGTGGATACGGCTATCAAGCTTTCGCAATTTAAAGCAGCAGCCGATGATGGCAGCCTTGCTGGGTTGCTTTTACCGGTGGAGGATGTGCTGGTTTTCCCCAGGGCGCATGTGAAGCCAGAGGGGTATGCTAAAGCCAAAAATGGTAACCCGTTACCGTGTGAGCTGGTGGACATGCCTGGCTGCGAGGCGGGAAATGTCTGGCTTCATGGGCCAGATGGGCTGATAGGGCTGTACACAGTAGATACGGCAGCGGGTATGCTGCGCTTGGAGGTCATGCTGTGACAGTACTAACAGGCAAAAAAATATGTATGCCAAAGCCCTGTGTACTGGCTGTGGGTAAGTTCGAATGCTTTCACCTTGGGCATAAAGCGCTGGTTGCCAAGATGATGAAATACGGATGCGGCCTTGCAAGTGCGCTGGTTGTGTTTGAGCCGCATCCTAACCGGGTGCTTGTGAACCCTGGATATAAGCCGCTATTTGTGGACAATGAGCGGGAATATCTAGCCCGCGAGCTGGGCGTTGATTATCTGCTCAAATACCCTTTTGATAAACAGTTTGCTGCTATACCGCCGGAGGATTTTTGCCATATGCTTTTTAGCGAGCTGCAGGCGCGGGTTGTAGTGGTTGGTGCTGGGTATCGCTTTGGGTACAAGCGCGCTGGCACTATTGATACATTGCGTATGATAGCAAGTGAGTACGGTGCGCAGGTTAAAGTTGCAGCACTTTGTGGAGTAGGGGATACGGAGGCTAAAATTAGCACGTCTACAATTAGGGAGTTGCTGTGTTTGAATAAACTGGGTGAAGCAGAAAGCTTGCTGGGCTACCCATTTTTTTTAATGGGTAATGTTGAGCCAGGGTGGCAACTTGGGTGCGCTAGTGATATGCCTACAATAAAGTTGTACCCATGTGACGACAAATTCCTTCCCCCTGACGGGGTTTATGATACGCGGGTATGTGTTGATGGCCATATTTATACGGGAGTAACAGATGTTGGCACGCGGCCTGCTATGGACGGCATTGAGGGGGCCCGTATTGTGGAGACGCATATACACGATTGTGAAAATGGTGTGCCATACGACCTACTGACACGTGGCCAACTGCCGTACGGCCAATGGGTACGTGTAGAGTTTATACGGTTTGTACGGCCCTAGCTAAGCAAGCGAAACCCAATGATGGCCGCCATCCCTATACATGCAAGCCCCATTAATATATGCAGTACAATACTTGGCGGGAAATATCTTTTGACTTTACCGTCTTGCTGTGTGGGGCGGTTGTGTGTAATTGCCGTTTCTTCCAAAGAATGGCCATTTTTTTTGGCCATGTAGTCGAAGATGATTTTTTCTGCTTCGGCTACGAAATCTATGGACGTATTGCTGGCTTGGACACCGGGGTTGAGGATAAACACTGCTTGACTATACCAATTGGATGCGTTGCCCTTAATAACTACTACTCGTTCGCTGGTTTGCATATTTTAATTCATGCCTCCTTCGTCGGCGGTACAAATAGGTTGGTATGAAAATCCGCTTCGCGGATGTTTCACACTTATACTCCTTACATATTAGACTTCTTTTATGAAAATCGTATCCATAATTGCTACCGGCTATACCATGGCCGTAATTTCTGCATGACTGGTATTACGAAACAAAAATATTACACATAACGCAATATTTATTTACAACGCCCAAGCCTTCCCCTATTATGTAAAATAATGTTTTTTGAAAAGTGAAATAAGTGGATATTTAACCGACGTTATGTTACTTAGTAAGGAGGTAACTCATGCAAAACTTGCACACAGATAACCGCAAATTTATGCAATGCCCGTCTTTCAAAGATATCATGTTTGAAAGCGACCAAACCAAAGGCGTAGACCCGCCAAGCTTTAGTAAGCCCATTGCAGGCGATATTATTAAGCTACCATCTTTTGATGATGTGCTTACAACTCGAGATTATATGCAGCTTGTGGAAGCTCGCCATAGCTTGCGCGAGTATTCTGGCAAACCCATGACGCAGGCCCAACTGGCTTTTATGTTGTGGAGTGCGCAGGGTGTTAAGTCTTACAGGGGCAATGTGGCTACTTTCCGCACTGTGCCCAGCGGCGGGGCTAGGCACCCGTTCGAGACATATATAGCTGTACAGGCTATAGAGGGGCTGGCACCTGGGTTGTACCGTTACTTGCCCTTGGAAAACGTAGGCGAAAAAGCCGTAACAATCGAAAGACTAGGCAGTATAGAAGATTATACAAGCAAGATAACCGCAATGCTGGCAGGGCAAGCCTGGGCCGCAAAAGCGCCTGTGATACTGTTTTACAGTTGCATCCCCTACCGGGCAGAGTGGCGCTACGACTCTGCCGCCCACCGTGTTGTGTTAATAGACCTGGGGCACTTGGGGCAGAACGTTATGCTTTCGGCCGTGGCGCTGGGGCTGGGTAGCTGCTGTATGGCGGCATTTGACCAGCAACTGTGTGATGACACGCTGGGATTTGACGGTCTAGATGAATATACGGTTTATGCTATTTCTGTAGGGGAAGGAAATAGAGAAGGAAATAAACATGCGTAATAATTGTACAACCCATGACAATACCCAAAAGCGGCCCAAAAGGAGCAAGGGGCGCACCTTTTTAAAGTCAATGATGATATTGGCTGTTGTTGCTATGGTTTTGGTCGCAGGTGCCCGTGGGTTGTGGCGCCGCACAGTACAGCCACCAGAGCCGCCACCTATATATGTGACGCTGCCCGTGCATGTACAGCCCCCCCGCGAGCCTGACCGTGCACCGGCTTTTATAGCCCCAGAGCCTGACCCAGCAGACGAAGACATACTAGACGCGTTGCCACCATTTGTAGAGTCCGAGTGGGAACGGCGTGAGCGTTTTTTTACATTTTTGATATTTGGGCTGGATGAAGGCGTTAATACCGATACTATAATGGTTGCAGGTTTTGACGAGATTGCGGGCCGTGCGTGTGTAATAAGTATCCCGCGAGATACGCGTGTGGATGTACAGCGCAGGGCAAGGAAAATCAACGCCGCATACCCGGCAGGGCGGCTGCATGGGGGCGGCCACGAGGGCGGAGTTGAGCAGCTAAAGCGCGAAGTGCAGACACTTATAGGCTTTAGGCCAGACTTTTATGTGATGCTGGATATGGATGTTGTAGTACAAATTATAGATGCAATAGGCGGCGTGGAAATAAACGTACCATTCCATATGCGCTATACCCAAGACATATACCAGGACCTGTATATAGACATCGCTGCCGGCGTTCAAATACTTGATGGGGAAGCAGCCATGAATTTTGCCAGGTTCCGCTATGCGGACCCGGGGTTTAGGTCAATCACAGACTTTACGCGTATGCGGCACCAGCAGCAATTACTGTCTGCACTGTTTAGGTCCATGATTAGGCCCGCTAATATATTGCTTATACCAGAGCTTGTACGCCTTGGCGACGAGCTATTGGTTACTGACCTAGAGCGCCGCCATCTGGCATGGTTTGGCCAACAGTTGGCACTGTCTACGAGCTATTACGCCTTCGAGACACATACACTGCCCATACGCGGCAATACAGGGCGTGCCCCCTGGTATGAATATCCTGACCCGCAGGGCATACTAGACCTAGTAAACCGCACAATAAACCCCTTTACCACAGACATAACTTTGGATATGTTGAGGATAGCGCCGTGACAAACCACCAGCCAAGCCCAAGTCACACAGCTAGGATGCATGAGCTAATCACACAACTAAACGCCGCTTCCCGCGCTTATTATCAAGAAGACCGGGAGATAATGTCCGACAAGGAATACGACGCACTATATGACGAGCTAACCCTTCTTGAAGGTAAAACGGGAATACAGCTCGCATCTAGCCCCACCGGCAAAGTAGGCTATGAGGTTGTAAGTGCACTAACAAAAACCTCACACGATATCCCTATGCTGTCTTTGGACAAGACCAAGGATGTAGAAGCACTCGCCAGCTTTGTGGGCGAACACGAAGCCGTACTGTCATGGAAACTGGACGGGCTTGCACTGGTACTGCGGTACAACAACGGGCAGCTAAGCCAGGCTATTACCCGTGGCAATGGCTTGGTTGGCGAAGATGTAACACATAATGCGAAGGTGTTTGTAAACATCCCCTTGAGTGTACCTTACAAGGGGAGCTTTAGCGTACGGGGTGAAGCCGTAATAACATTTGCGGATTTTGAAGCCATAAACACATCTATTAACACCCAAAACGAACAGGAATACAAAAACCCCCGCAACCTATGCAGCGGAACAGTGCGTCAGCTCAACAGCGAGGTAGCGGCTACACGGCGGGTGTTTTTTTATGCGTTGAGCGCGGTGTGCGACGTAGATTTGCGTGCAAAGTCCGCACAGCTATCGTGGCTGGCCAACCAGGGTTTTGATGTAGCAGAGCATGAGAGTGTAACGGCCCAAACCGTGGCTAAAGCCGTAGAGTCTTTTAAAGCAAAAGTCCCCACCATGCCCATCGCAACAGACGGGTTGGTGCTAACATACAACGACATCGCATATAGCGAGTCCCTGGGTGCGACCTCCAAGTTCCCAAGAGACAGCCTGGCCTTCAAATGGGCAGACGAAATCTCCGAAACAACGCTGGTGTCAATAGAATGGAACCCGTCACGCACAGGGCTGATTAACCCGGTAGCCATATTCGAGCCGGTGGAGATAGAAGGCTCTACCGTGAGCCGTGCGAGCCTTCACAACGTAAGCATACTTCGCGGGCTGGCGCTGGGCATAGGCGACCGCATAACCGTTTACAAAGCCAACATGATTATCCCCCAAGTAGCAGATAACCTGACCCGCAGCGGCACTGCCCATATACCCAAGAGCTGCCCAACATGCGGCGGCGAGACCGAGATAACAGTACAACGTACCCACACAAAAGTAGCAAGCGAAGAAGCAACTACCGAAGACGGCGAAGTACTAACCTGCCCAAACCCCATGTGCAGTGCAAAGCTTATGCAATCGCTGGTGCACTTTGTAGGCCGCAACGGGCTAAACATCGAAGGCATGTCCGAACAAACCTTGGAAAAACTGCTGGCGCATGGGCTGGTTTCCAACTTTGCGGATTTGTTCACCCTAAGCCGGCACGAGGCTGCCATCCTTTCTATAGATGGCTTTGCCCGCAAGCTATACGATAAGCTACAAGCCGCCATAGAAAAAGCCAAAGACATAGCCCTGCCCAACTTCATATACGCCCTGGGCATACGCCATGTAGGGCTCGCAAACGCCAAGCTACTATGCGCCCATTACAACCATGACTTTAACCAGATAGCCACTGCCTGCCAAGACAGCGAATATCAGCAGCAGCTTGCAGAAATAAAAGGTTTTGGCGAGGCCATTGCCCATAGCCTACACACATACTTTAACTGCCCTACTAACATGGAAGTTGTAAGCGCAACCCTAGCCCATTTGAGGCTGCGTGCTGCCCCAGAAAGCAGCGCAAGCGACCTGCCTCTTACTGGGCTGACATTTGTAATAACCGGCGATGTGCATATCCATGCCAACCGCAAAACCCTGCAAAACTATGTAGAAAGCCAAGGCGGCAAAGTAACAAGCAGCGTAACATCCAAGACATCATACTTGATAAACAACGACTCAAAATCATCGTCCACCAAAAATAAAAAAGCCGCCCAGTTGGGAGTGCATGTTATAACAGAAGAAGAACTTATGCTAATCTCAAATAAAGGTTATGAAGCTGTATTCAACTCTGACAATGGTGACTTTTCGCGACAGATTTTTGACAATTGAGGCGGCTCTGACGCGGCTGATAAGGCAAGCAAGGAGGGGGCAACGAAAAGTGGCAAAAATCTGACC
>WQVY01000098.1 GCA_009785605.1 Defluviitaleaceae bacterium
AATGGTTTACCAACAAGGGCATCCAGCCGCGCCATAGAAAGCATAAGATGTGCACCGCGCTTGGTGTCTATCATGGCGTGAAGCTCGTCTACTATAATTGCCTTTGCAGTTTTTAGCATGTTTTGGCCAGATTTGGCTGTGAGTAGCAGATACAATGACTCTGGGGTTGTGATTAGGATATGGGGCGGCTTTTTTGCCATCTTTGTACGCTCGGCGGCGGGAGTATCGCCTGTGCGTATTGCTACTGTAATGGGTGGGTCAATGCCGCATTCCTTTGCAATGCCACGCAACGGGCGGAATAGGTTTTCGCGGATATCACCGGCAAGTGATTTTAGTGGCGAGATATAAATCACCTGCAAGCTTGGGTCAAGTTTGCCAACAAGTGCCTGGGCCATCATCTGGTCCAGAAACACCAAAAAAGCCGAAAGGGTCTTACCCGTCCCGGTAGGGGCAGAGGCTAGTACATGCTTGCCGGATGCTATGGCGGGCCAAGCTTCTTGCTGTACATATGTGGGCTTGCCCAAGTTGCCCTCGAACCATCTGGTGGTATGGGCGGCGAAAATATTGCTGTGTTGGGATTCCATAAGTGAGGCCTTTCTAAAACAATTTCTTTGCTAAACTATAACATAACAAACACGCTATTAGTGTGTCCTGTTAAAACCGTGCACAACCAGTTATGTGATATGATATAAACAAACTGCAAGGAGACAAGCCAATGACAATAAGAAAAACCACATTAGCAGATTTAGATGTAGTAATGGAGATTTACGCCTACGCCCGCGCATACATGAAAGAAAGCGGCAACCCCAACCAGTGGCACGACACTCACCCCCCAAAAGCGGCAATAGAAAGCGATATAACAGCCGGCTTAAGCTATGTATGTGAAGATGAAGGTACAATTACAGCGGTCTTCTATTTTAATGTAGAGCACGAGCCAACCTACGATAAAATAGACGGCAAATGGCTCAACAATGAGCCATATGGCGTAGTGCACCGCATAGCCAGGGGGCCGGGCGCAAAAGGTGTAGGCACAACCTGCTTAAACTGGTGCGCAAATAAATACCCCAACATAAGAATAGACACCCACAAAGACAATTCCGCCATGCTAAAATTGCTAGAGAAACTGGGATATGTATACTGTGGCATCATATGGCTTGCAAACGGGGACGAGCGTATGGCATTCCAAAAGTGCGCACGTGAAATGTAGACATACATCGGCTATTTTGCTATAAACTAATCATTATTAATAATAGGAGGCTAGCCCATGCCCGCACTAGATTTCTCACTAGAAAAATTAAAAGCCTACACAGGCTCAAGCCCGCTCCCACAAGATTTTAATGCATACTGGGACAAAGCGCTAAAGGAGTTGGACAATCAGCCATTAGACTACGAGTTGGAAGATGTAAACTTCACGGCCCCTGGGGTAATATGTAAAAACCTATATTTCACGGGTGTAGGCGGTGCGCGAGTTGGGTGTAAATTTATAAGGCCAGAAAATATAACCGGCAAAATCCCCGCAATTGCTATGTTCCATGGGTACTCTGGGCATAGTGGGGGCTGGGTGGACAAGCTGCCATATGTATATGCTGGCTACGCTGTATTGGCAATGGATGTACGTGGCCAGATGGGGCTGTCTTGCGACAACCTGGTAGTAGAAGGCAATACCCTGCGCGGGCATATCATCAGGGGCCTAAGCGGCAATAACCCAGATAATCTATTCTTCCGCAACGTGTACTTAGACACAGCCCAGACAGCAAGGGTGTTAATGAGTATGCCCTTTGTAGACGAGACAAGAGTTGGCGCAACAGGCGGCTCACAAGGCGGGGCGCTGACCTTGACCTGCGCGGCACTTGAACCAAAAGTAAAAATGAATGCACCTATCTACCCGTTTTTATCTGACTACAAGCGTACCTGGGAGATGGACTTATTCAAAAGCGCATATGAAGAATTATCATATTACATCCGCAACAAGGACCCGCGCCAGCAAAGTATGGACGAGATGTTTAACACCTTAGGCTACATAGACGTAGCCAACCTAGCACCGCGCATACAAGGCGAAACATATATGTTTATCAGCCTAATGGACAATGTATGCCCACCCAGCACCCAGTTTGCGGCATACAATAGAATTACCGCCAAAAAGTCGAACGAGATATACCCCAACCACGGGCACGAAAGCTTGCCAGACTCTGCGGAGTTGATATACACCTTCTTCAAGCGGTTATAAGTGAGATAAATAAAACAGTCCAGCGTATCGCTCATTACCACTAAAGGGAAATGGGTGACAGGCTGGACTGTTTTTTGTATTAATGCTGCATCTTATTACAAAACTCCCACAACCGTTTAAGCATAGGGTAGTTGCGGAGTTGCGGGTTGGCCCAGTACAGTGCAGTGTAGTACTGCCGCCAAAGTACAAAGTCCGGGTACCTAGCATAATGCATTGCCGAGCGGCTGTTTACCTGCCAGGGCTTGAGCCCGGCAAAGTGCATACCATACAGCGCTTGGGGCCGGGGGTAGCCGCCAATAGAGCAATATCGGATGTCTATATTTGTCCAGCGGCCAGACCATAGTAGTGTTGCGAGCTGCATTTCTGGCCAGGGGAAGCGTTTGGCCAGCAGCATGGCCTCTGGTGTCTGTAGCGCGGCTTGTATGGTGTTATATTCGTTGGCAGAAGGCTCTAAAACCCATAGCCCTGCATTAACTCCCATGTTGGTAAAGTCGTTGCGTACACGGTTGGTTATTTCTTGTGGGATGCTTGTCCCGTGTGGGCAAATTGGGTCGTATAAGTTGTGCCAGCTCCACTTGCATGAAGTCTCGTTAGCGCCGGAGTAGCACGCTGTTTTCGCCTCCATTAGTATGCCGGCCGGTGCCGGTAGTAAAAATAACTCGTCGTATCCCCATAGTGGCAGCACATCTGCATCCAAGAGTATGATTTTGTCGTACTGCTGGCATAGCCCCCCACCCGGCCCTAGTTTAAGCGCTTCAAATCTGGTCATAAGGACGTTCCTGTCGCTTCTGCCGGTGCCTATATCGCTTTTTATGCGAAGCTCATCTATTTGTATTACATAATCATAAACAAGCCCCAGAGCCTGCCGTGCCTGGTGAGATACATCTTTGGTTAC
Source organism: Defluviitaleaceae bacterium (assembly GCA_009785605.1). Lineage (GTDB taxonomy): Bacteria > Bacillota > Clostridia > Lachnospirales > WQUN01 > WRAN01. The sequence continues at coordinate 3,123 of WQVY01000098.1, forward strand.
AAGGCATATACAATCATATTTTGTGTGAAGTTTAAGCGCGTAGGCAAGTACCAATGCCCCGGGCAGGTACCCGTCGCCGCGCATCATAAATGTTACATATGCATATCGCAAAGTGGAAACCTCCGTTTTTTAGAGGAATCCACGGTCTGTAATTGTTGTTATGGTTCATTATATAAAATCGCATATTCGGTTGTTTTGGGCATATTGCAGACATAAGGTATTCCCCTTTATTGTGATGTCGTGTTTTGCAATATGCCTAATGCTTCTACAAAAGCGCGCAGATATTTAATATTAATGGCCCTTCCCTCCCTTCTATAGCAATTCCCCCTTTAAACGGTCCCGCCCGAGTCGAAAATAGCGGACGTCTCAACGCTTTTTCGGCGACAGGTGGGACCGATTTAAAGGTGAATTGCTATATTTCTCATAAATTCGCAATAAAAATAGCTGTGGGTATGCCACAGCCATAGTAACTATCATCATCTACATAAACTTAAACATGTATTGATAGACAGCTCATACAACTATGACACACCAAGTCCAAGCTCCCAGCCGGTTGGCCGGGGTGCTAATTTAAGTGTCATATTTATATGAACATCGCTCTCCATCCTTTCCATGCCTTGCGCGAGTATTTTACAACCAATATTGGTTTATAGCAATGGCGAGAACAATCTAGAAATAGATTCACGTACTTTTATCCGCCTTGGGCGCTGGTTGTACCCATCCAATGTTAGTACTCGTGAGTCTTTCACATCTTTAAAAAATGCAGCTTCCAACTCCTTGGTTACTGTCTCATCTTCTATAAAAGCATGGGTCTCGAAATTAATCTTAAAACTCCTTACATCCATATTGGCTGTGCCTACGGCGCATATTTTTGAGTCTACCATCACGGTCTTACTATGAAGGAAGCCCTTTGTATATGCATATCCCTTAACACCGGCACACATTAGCTCCCCAATAAAAGACGAGCTGGCCCAGTATACAAACGGGTGGTCTGGGTTGGCAGGGTACATGATACGCACGTCGATACCAGACAGGGCTGCTATCCTTATGCAGGTAAATAGGGCATCGTCTGGTACGAAGTATGGGGTCTGGATGTATATAGATTTTTTGGCACCCATTATCATCTGGCAAAAGGCGTGTAGTACGTTTGGGTAGCGTGTGTCTGGGCCGCTGGAGATTATGGTTGCACGGCTGCCCTCATGGGTGGGTGTGCGTAAGTCGCGGGAGGCAAAGTACTCTGGCAGCACTTGCATTTTATCTTCGGAGGCAAAGTTCCAGTCCATTATAAACCGCAAGAGTATAGGGTTAACCGCCCCACCGGTGATGCGCATATGGGTGTCGCGCCAGTTGCCAAGCTCACCCATTCCCAAGTATTCCTTGCCTATATTAGAGCCGCCGATATATGCCACTGTATTGTCTATAACAGCCAGCTTGCGGTGGTTGCGGAAGTTTATCCTTACTGGCACCGGCGGCATAAACAATCCCAGCTTGCCACCCGCTTCTAGTAATGGCTGGTAAGTATCCCTTGGGGTAAAAGCACAGCCCATGCCATCCAAAAGCAGGCGCACTTCTACACCTTCCATGGCTTTAAGGGCTAGTTTCCGTACCATATGCCGGCCTACATCGTCGCCCCGCAGGATGTAGTATTGTACGAATATATATTTTTTTGCATTGGCAATGTCTGCAAGTATGGCCTCGTATTTGTCTTTGCCACTGTGGTATAGGGTTATACTGTTATCTTCTGTTGTATCGTCTTCGTCTGCGCCTAGGCCTAGTTCGCGGTAGATGGTATGCAGTTCGTCGTCGTTATCTGATTTTTGTAGGAATACTTTTTGTTTGCGGCTGTCCTGGCCTATTATCATGTAAATTACAAACCCGGCCAATGGCAAAAGAGCTATTGCCACCATCCAGGCCCAAGTCGCTGCAGTGTTGCGCCTTTGGGCGAAGATGACAATAAACATGAAACCGGTATTAAGCACAAATACTAATATAAGCAAAAGCGCTACTAAGTGCATACAATAGCCCCCAGGGTTTTATGACCATTATACGATAGCAAGAAAATGGTGTAAAATTTGACTTCTCTGGAAACTCTATTGTATGCCTCAAACACCAGTTGAAATTACAGGAAGTTCGAGTATGAAGTTATTGTCACAGTGCACGTGTGTGGTGTAAACTGTACCCGATTCGCCCACAAGGAGGACAACAAAATGCGTATGATAGGCACAACGGCAATGGGTATCCGCCTCCCAATAATAAGCCCAGGGGACGACTTAGTAGAAATTGTAGCGGACCATATACAACAGGTAACAAAGTCCACACCGCTTGCATCATCAGATGTGATAGCGGTCACGGAGGCAATTGTAGCCAAGGCCGAGGGTAACTTTGTTACTGTAAAAGATATCGCGGACGATATCCGCGCTAAGTACGGCGATGCGGAAGTGGGGCTGGTATACCCGATGTTTTCCCGCAACCGCTTCATTAATATACTCAAAGGCATTGCCGCCGGGGTAAAAAAACTGCATGTACTACTAAGCTACCCCCACGACGAGGTAGGCAACCCAATACTTGATATTAACCGACTGGATGAAATCATAGACGCACTGCCAACCGGCATGGTAAGCGCCGCAGAGTTTAAGGCGGTTGCAGGTGATTTTGCCCACCCGTTTACTGGTGTGGACTATCTACGCCTGTATCAGGAGGCAGGGGACAATATCAGTATCTACCTCTCTGGTGACCCGCGGGATATATTAAGTCTTACACCCCATGTGCTGGTTGGGGAAATTCACAACCGCTTTATAACCAAAGCAAGGCTTAAAAAAGCGGGCGCAAAAACTGTATTTACACTTTCTGACGTTTTAAGCAAAAGCGTTAACGGTAGCGGTTATAATGCAGAGTATGGTGTGTTGGGTTCTAACCTGTCATCGGAAGATGTATTAAAGCTATACCCTGCCCGTTCGCAGGAGTTTGTAGAAAAACTGCAAACCCGCTTGTATGAAAAGACCGGCGCAAGGCCAGAGGTAATGGTTTACGGAGACGGTGCCTTCAAGGACCCTGTGTGCGGTATTTGGGAGCTGGCAGACCCGGTAGTTTCGCCTGGGTATACAGCTAGGCTGGGTAACCGTCCCCATGAGATAAAGATAAAGCTCGTGGCGGATACTGTCGCAAGCGGCTTATCAAGCGAAGAAAAACGCGAAGCCGTTACCAAAATGATAAAATCCAAGACCGATAACCCAGACGCGTTTAGGGAAGGCACAACCCCAAGGGTATATGCGGACCTGCTGGGCAGCCTGTGTGACTTGATGGGCGGAAGCGGGGATAAAGGCACACCAGTAGTGCTAGTGCGTGGGTATTTCGACGATTATACAACTGAGTAAATACTGCTTATTAATGAGCGCTGCCGGCTTTAGCCAGGTAGCGCTTTTTAATGCCTGTAGGAAATTGCTTGCAATTTCCACTTGCATCCTCAGCAAAAGCGGCGCAGCCGCTTTTAATGCCTGTAGGAAATTGCTTGCAATTTCCACTTGCATCCTCAGCAAAAGCGG
>WQVY01000099.1 GCA_009785605.1 Defluviitaleaceae bacterium
AATAGGGTTTGAGGTAACGACGGTTGTCAAGGGGAAAAGCATCCCTTGACAACCCTGTAGCATGTAGGTTCCCGCTACACTTTTTCGTTAATATTCGCTACACTTTTTTATTGACAAAAACAATATAGCACACAATTGTTGTGCCCATGCCTTCTACACTATCCAAAACAACATTGCCACTATGGTGTTCGGTGATGTGCTTTACTATCGAAAGCCCCAAGCCTGTGCCGCCTGTTTTTTTGGAGCGGGAGTTGTCTACACGATAAAAACGCTCGAAAATGCGGCTGTGGTGCTTTTTGGGTATCCCAATGCCTGTGTCGGTAACAGAAATTTTGCACAATCCGTTTTCTTCGCGTATATCCAGTGTGACATTGCCGTTGTCTTTGTTGTATTTGATTCCGTTGTCTATTAGGTTGAATAGTAGCTCATCTATGAGGCGGTTGTTGGCTTTAATGTGCAGTGGTTGACCTGTTAGTTCAAGCGTCACTGGCTTTTCTTGCGCCTTATCTTGCAAGGATGCAATAACCGTCTCTGCCAACTCGAAGATATCAAACTCCGTAAAATCTCTTGCGGTCTTGTTCTCGTCAAACTCAGAAAGGCGGATAATATCGTCTATAATGTTAATTAGGCGTTTAGAATGTCCATAAATCTTATTGGCAGAAGTGGCTATATCATCAGTTTTAACCATGCCGTTGGCCATCATCTCCGATAACGCAGAAATGGTTGTGAGCGGTGTTTTTAACTCGTGCGAGACATTGGCACTAAACTCTTTGCGCTGTGCTTCTGCCTTGTGATGTTCTGTGGTGTCCAAGAAAAATATAATTGCACCGCCGCTTACCACAGGACTAAGGAAGGCATTAAAAAACTTATCACTTCTTGTAAAGTTTATTTCCAAATGCTCTCCATCCAGGCACCGTTTAACGGCTTGGATAAAGTCCGGGTCACGATAGATATGCCCGATATTTTTTTGTATAATGTCACGCTTCTGGGGTATATCAAAGATATTCAATACACTTTGGTTTATCGCAAGTACCAACCCTTTATCGTCTAACATTACAATGCCTTCACGCATGTTTGCGATAATCGCCTCTATTGTTTCGGTACGGTTTTTGAGTGTAGCCAGTTGGCTTGTTATCTCTTGTTTTTGGTAATCAATTTTTCTCATATATGGCCATAGCTCTTCATACAATGATTCGCTCAAATTGGGGTCGGACATGGCTTCTAAATTATCAAAATCAATACCTGTAAGTGGCTTAATGATTAAGCGCGTCAAACGATGCGCGATAAGATGTGCAATCACTAACACAATAACCGTTATAACCATTAACGCTGGTATAGTAGATATAAACACCAAGCCTAAACTGTACAGCGTGCGAGATAGCCGCAAAACATTCCCATCATCAAGCCTTATGGCATAGTAAAATGTTTCAGCACCCAATGTATCAGAGCTGCGTATTGCCTCACCCGAGCCATATGATATTGCTTGGACAAACTCAGACCGGTCACTCCTATTAATATTCAAATCTGCCCCTGCATGGCTGTCGGATAAAGCCCACCCATCAGGCGAAATAATTGTAATGCGAGTACCGCCACTGTCTATCGCTTCGTGGCTTGCTGCAATGTTTTGATTAAGCAAATCAGCGACAAGATTAGCCTTATCTCGGATAGCCGCCATTTCATGGGCTTGTGTTGACCTATAAAACAGGAATCCAAAAGACAACGCCAAAAACACAACACAAAATAAAATTACCCCTACGAAATTTACAAAGATGCGCTTTTGCATACTTATTCCCCCAGTCTATAGCCAACATTGCGGATGGTTTTTATATGCTCGCCCGCACAGCCCAACTTCTGACGCAACCGTTTTATATGCATATCCAATGTGCGGCTTTCACCCTCGTAATCATAGCCCCATACTGCATCAAGTATCTTGTCTCTGCTTAATACGATACCCTTGTTTGTAAGTAGATAATGCAGTAACTCGTACTCTTTAAATGTAAGTGCTACACCTTCACCGTAGGCAGTTACGGCACGGTGTGCGTGGTTTATTTTTATGTCTTCGTATACATACTCTTGGCTGTTTGTTGGTGCAAAATTACTCCTACGCAACAGTGCTTTAATGCGTGATATTAGCTCCATCACACCAAAGGGCTTGGTTAGATAGTCATCTGCTCCCAAGTCTAGCCCTTTTACTTTGTCATGTTCGCTGCCCTTTGCTGTTAACATCATTACAGGCAAGTTTTGATAACGGGCTGTTTGCCGCAACTTTTTTAGGATAGTCAAGCCATCGTCACCCGGCAGCATAATGTCAAGGATAACTAAATCTGGCGGCAAGGTGCGTTTATTTTCGAGCATGGGAAATAATCCGTCACCGCTTTCAAAGCCCGTTGCTTCAAAATTTGCTGTGCGCAAGGCATACAGCGCTATCTCACGGATGTCCTCATCATCTTCGACTATCCATATATTGGGCATGGCATCTCCTTTTATCTGTGACTAACATGTTGCCCTGTAATAGAGTAGACAACCCACTTGGCGATATTGCAAGCATGGTCGCCAATGCGCTCAAAAAACTTAGCAATCATTAGTAAGTCAATTGCTTGTTCGCCACCCTCGATATTGGCGCGTATTAAATCCATCAAATCATATTTCACTTTATCAAAGAGGTCATCCACCACATCGTCATATTCTATTACAGACTTTGCAAGCTTCAGGTCCTTTTTTACATAGGCATCAATGCTATCAGTTACCATTTTAACCGTAGCTGTAGCCATTTGCGGTATATGCACTAACTTTTGTATATAAGGTGCACCGTTCATCATAACTACAATCTCAGAAATATCTGCGGCTTGGTCGCCTATACGCTCCATATCTGTAATCATCTTTAATGCAGCAGAGATGAGCCGCAAATCTTTTGCCACAGGCTGCTGCTGCAAAAGTAGTTTAAGGCACAGGGTTTCAATGTCTTTTTCCTTTTGCTCTACATCAGTTTCAACAACAATCACTTTTTTTGCCAGTTCCACATCTTGCGCTATCAAAGCTTGGGATGCCATGGTTATGGTTTTTTCAACCAAAGCACCCATTTCCAACATCATATCATTTAGCTGTGTTAATTGCTCGTCAAACCTACGCATTATCCAAACCTCCCTGTGATATAGTCCTCTGTCCGCTTGTCACTTGGCATAGAAAATATTTGCTGTGTATTACCGTACTCGATAAGCTCGCCAAGCAAGAAAAAACCTGTATTGTCTGATATTCTTACGGCTTGCTGCATATTGTGGGTTACTATAACTATGGTGTAGTCTGTCTTTAGTTTTATAACCAGCTCCTCTATTTTGGCTGTAGATATCGGGTCAAGCGCAGATGTGGGTTCGTCCATCAAAAGCACGTCAGGTTGGACAGACAATGCACGGGCAATACACAGCCGTTGTTGCTGCCCACCCGAAAGGCTTAAAGCACTTTTTTTAAGTCTGTCCTTTAGCTCATCCCATATAGCCGCATCAAGCAGTGATTTTTCTACAATTTCGTTTAACTTGAATTTCGATTTTATGCCATGAGTGCGCGGCCCATATGCGATATTGTCATACACACTCATAGGAAACGGGTTGGGTTTTTGAAAGACCATGCCAACACGCTTACGCAGGGCATTTACATCAATATTACCATGTATACTCTCACCATCAAGCAAAATGCTCCCGCTTATCTTACAGCCCTCTACCAAGTCGTTCATACGGTTGAGGCTTTTTATCAATGTTGACTTACCGCACCCAGACGGGCCAATAAATGCGGTGATTTCGTTTGGTGGTATGTCCATGTTAATATTTTTTAATGCATGAAAGTCGTTATACCACAAATCGACATTTTTCATTGAGTATTTATTCGTTTTATTCATGAAGTTTTGCTCCGTTCCTACGATGATTTTATAAGCCGTGCAATCCTTGATGACAGCGCATTTATCAAGATAACAACAATCAAGAGTACCGCCGCTGTCGCATGCGCCTCGCCAGGATGTGTACCCTCGTTTGCGAGAGCGTACATATGTGCCGACAGGGTACGCCCTGTGTCAAATAGGCTATTCGGCATACGAGCTACATTGCCCAATGTGAAAATAATTGCCGCCGTTTCACCAACAATACGCCCTATGGCAAGGATTATCCCTGCCAATATCCCCGGCATAGCCGCAGGCAAAACAATGCGCACAACTGTCCGCAGCCGCCCTGCACCCAAGCCAAAAGAGCCTTCCCTGTATGTATCAGGTACAGACTTTAGGCTTTCTTCTGTTGTACGCATAATCAGCGGCAAAATCATAATAGCGGTCGTGAATGAACCAGACATCAGCGACAGCCCCCAACCAAGAAATACGCCAAAAAATATAAACCCAAATAGCCCATATACGATTGACGGTATACCCGCTAACGTTTCCGTTGTAAGGCGAACAATGTGTACAAACCTACTGCCACGCTTGGCATATTCCACAAGATATATGGCAGCAAACACGCCAAGCGGTACGGCAAGGATTAAAGACAACCCCACAATCATCAACGTACCCACAAGGGCAGGAAACAACGATTGATTTTGTGTGGTAAATTGCATAGCAAACAACGATGGCCGGATATGCGGCAAGCCGTTTATCAGTACATATCCTACAACAAGCATAAGCACAGCCGCAGCCAAGACAATGCTTAACCATGTAAGCAACAATAACAAGAGGTCAACGGGCTTTTTCCTAAACAGACTCTTGATAAGCACCAAGCCTAAGCGCCCCCTTTTTTCTTTAGCATAGAAAACAGCGCATTTATTAGTAAAATAAATACAAACAACACAACGCCTGTTGCAATTAGTGCCGCCCTATGGCCGCCGTAGGCATCGCCCAGCTCGAGCACAACGTTGGTTGTTAATGTTCTTGCACCGCTTAGGAACTCGTGAGGCATACGCAAAACGGCTTGGTTACCCGCAACCATCCTAACCGCCATTGTTTCCCCAATAGCTCGTCCGATACCTAAAATGACTGCCGCCATCACTCCCGACTTTGCGGCGGGCAACACCACACGAAAGGACGCGTTTTCATGGCTCGCCCCCAATGCAATCGCACCTTCGTATATCTCTGGCGATATAGCTCGTATAGCAGACTCAGAAATGGTGATTATTGTCGGCAAAATCATCATGCCAAGCAAGATTGAAGCCGTGAGTATGCTGTTTCCGTTGCCGCCAAAGTTTTCACGCACAAACGGCACAAGCACCACCATGCCAAAATAGCCATATACAACAGACGGGATGCCCGCCAATAAATTAATTGCAGGTTTTAGTATTTTGTGAACTGGACTAGGGCAAAACTTCGCCATAAATACCGCCGCAAAAATACCAATGGGGACACCAAACAAGATAGCCCCCGCTGTGACATACAACGAGCCTACAATCATTGGCAATATGCCATAAAGCGGTGGGTCCCATGTAGGCCGCCAGCTCGTACCTGTCAAGAAATTTATGATGCCGATGTTCCATATAGCGGGCAAGCCTTGCATAAACAAAAATACGCAAATCAGCCCCACTGCTAAAATAGCAGCGGAGGCTGACAATGCGAACAATATTTTTGCTGCAATTTCCTTATCGGCTATGACTAGGACTAGCGAACGTTTTCCCATCTTTCAACCTCTCCAAGAAAAATATTTCTAACTTGCTCAAGAGTTAAATTGTGTGTGGGGTTGCTTGGGTTTACAATAACCGCTATGCCATCAATGCCAATTGTTAGCGGGGTCATAAATTCAAGCTCACTGTCTCTTAAATCACGGCTTGACATGGCAATATCTGCAATCCCATCACGCACAGCACTTATACCGTGGCCTGTGCCGGCACCGTGTATATCAATGCGTACATCTGAGTTTAATTCACGATACGCGGCACTCAAGTGCTGCATCAGCGAGTATACAGAGGATGAGCCATTTACAACTATAGTGCCTGACATGCCGCTGGGTGTGTATGTGGGTGCACCTTCTGGTACAAACGGCACATAACCTTCCCTCGCCACAACCTCCTGCCCTTGTGTAGAAAAAATAAAATCTACAAAATCCTGCGCCAAAGGACTAAGTCCTACGGCCGTACCATACCCTATAATGAATGGCCGCTGTATTGCGTATGTACCATTCAACATATTTTCAACTGTCGGCATTACGCCATCAATGCTAAGCACTTTAACCCTGTCATCGCTCAAAGCCCTGCCTGTAGAAGCGTAACCTATCGCCAACGGGTCTGTTGATACAGCGGTAAGCATTGCCCCTGTCCCCGGTTGTACAACAGCTTCTTCTGTTATGGCATCATTGCTATTAACCATTACATCAACAACCTCAACAAACGCACCACGCGTTCCGCTGCCGTCCTCACGTGTGATAACAGTTATTGGCCCCGATATAGCGGACGATGTGTCTGCT
>WQVY01000100.1 GCA_009785605.1 Defluviitaleaceae bacterium
ATAATCAATATGCGCGAAGGAATCAAAAAAGCCGCTAAGCTCGACCATTTCCAGCGAATAGGTCAAAAAGCGGCGGAAGAAAGACTCCGTTTCCATGTTTTTTGCGTTGTAATATAAATCAATACCGTCTACATAGTGTATAGAGCCCAGTATAAAATCATAGTCATTGTTTGCTTGCTGTGTGTTGAGTTCCAAGTATGCGGCGGTAAGGCCAACTTCCAAGCCCAGGAGAACAGTGCCACTTCTTAGCTTGCGGTATTGGGATGGGTAAATTGCAAAATCGCAAATAAAATCCACATTGTGCTTGGACTTTGGCGCATCATGCGCAGTAAAGTCCCGGCCCTGGGTTGGGGTCACAAAATCAATATGCTCTGTAAATGTCGTGCCAAGCCCTTTTGATTTGAGCGCTAAAATGACCTCTATAGGGTCCGCTTCCGAGTCCGGAGACGCGGCGCTGTGTACGTGAGCGTCGAAATACATAGCCTTACCCAAAGATGCTTTCGAGTAAAGTTTCCGCGTCTGTACGGTCTATGTCTTTGGACAGTATAAGCTCCGAAAGGATGATTTGCTTGGCGGTGGTCATGAGTTTTTTTTCTGCTGTGGATAGCCCGCGCTCCCTTTCTCTTAGCAGCAGGTTGCGGTATACCAGCGATACTTCTGGCAGTTGGCCGGATTTTATACGCTCCATATTTTCCTTGTAGCGCTGGTTCCAGTTGTCTGGCATGTCTACTTCTGCATCAATGACGCTGGATACAATGCCCACGATTTCATCCTTGGGGTGAATCTCACGTATGCCTTGGGCCCCTGCTTTTGCGGCAGAAATCATAATTTTAAGGTTGCCCACGGGTATCTGCAATACATAGTATGTCTGCACTATACCGTCTACATCTTTTTCCTCGAGGCTCTCTATAACCCCGGCCCCATACAATGGGTGGACGATTTTTTCTCCTATTTTGTACATGGCCAAAGTCCTCTCGTGATGTTTCTGCACAGTATAGCCAATTTTTTGCTATACAACAAAACCGCGAACAATAATTATAAGCACATTATACCATGGTTTTTGCGGCAAATGCAAAAAGGGGCGCTATATACGCGCCCCTGGGTTACTAAGAAATATTACCAGTACATTTGCCTCCATGGGAAATGACGGTGAAAGCGGTGGAATAACGGGTTAAACCTTTCATCATAAAGCGGTGTTACAAACCGCCTACGCATAAACATGCGCCGCCCTGGGAAAAAACCGTATGGCATAGTTGTCCTCCTTTGTGCCCGGCCAATATGCCGGGTGTTGTAGTAGTACATACTATGCACAAGTAGGACAAAGTGTTACGCGCGTGGAAGCAATACCTTTGCTTCGCATCCGCTGCATGCAGGGGGGGTAAGCAGCTCCAGCCGCCCGCCCATACGGCTTAGCAGCCACTTGCATATAGGTAGCCCTAAGCCGCTGGCGTGTGGCTTTGATTTTACGCTACTGCTTCCGCTGTCGTTTATGGCAACCATCACATGACCAGGGGCGGCGCATAGGTTTATCATTATGTGCCCGGTACCACCGGTGGCCTCTACAGCGTTTTTTAGCAGGTTGGAGATGATTATATTTATATATGTTTCTTCCCCGTGATATGTTAGCCCTTCTGCCGGTGCTTCTAGGCTAAAGCAGCAGTTTGGCCATGCCGCTTGGTAAGCTTCTAGCATATCCATCAGGTTATCTGCCAAGTCAAACTCGTAGGCTGGGGCTGTGCCGTAGGTCGCAAAAAGCATTTCTTGTACTAGGCTGCAAATCTTCTCTAGCGCTTCTTCTATATGGTCACATGTGTCGCCTATACCGTGTAGGTCTGACCGCTTGCGTAGCAAAGATACATGGGCCAGGGCTAGTGCAGCCGGGTTTTTTATTTCATGGGCCAATGCTGCGGCTAGTTCGCATAAATCTTCGTTGTACGGGGTGGTTACCGGCGGCTCTAGGGTCATGTGGCTATCTCCTTGGCAGGGCAATTGTACGCCCGGCTACTATATGGTCGGCATCTTCTATGCCGTTAAGATACATGATGGCTTCTACCATATCTGCTGTATCAAAAAATCTTATGCTTATCCCTATCAAGCTGTCGCCGTATTGGATTGTGTAAGCTTCTGGTATTTGGAATTGGCCGGTGGTGGGTACGCTCTCTGGCACGGGTGTTGCCTGTGCCTGTGGGGGTTGGGTTGATACTGGCGCGCTTGTGGGTGTTGGCTCTGCGGTGGGTAAGGCAGTATAGTCTGTCATGTCCGGGATTGGCTGGTCCTCTGGTACAAACACGGGTGTAAACGGCCCCAGATCTGCATCTAGCTCCCCTGCGTGCAATTGGGTGAACAGGTTGCGGTAGCCAGTATTAAGTAATCGTATCTGCTGCTCCATCTCGGATATACGGTCTTGGCTGCGTACTATCCATGCACCCATCACAAACGTGACAACAAACAGCACCGCGCATAAACACGCCACCATGTTAAGGGCCCGCCTCTGCTCTGCTATTGGGGCTTTGCGGCGGGCTTTTTCGGATTGGTGCCGCCGTATAACTTCTTCCGGCTCCATACTGTACCGCGAGCTACGTGAATAATCTGTAAATGACTCATCGCCTTCATAACCACTATCGGTCTCATCTGTTTTGGTGTCGTCGTCTTGGCTGGCAAAGGCCAGTGGTGTCTTTTCTACTAATGTTGGACTTGAAGCTGTATAATCTATGGACTTGTTGGCCAGCATGTATTCGTGCATGTTTGTGTTTTTTTCGTAATATATAAAGTACCCGCTTGTTTCTGCCATGCGCTCGGATGGGGTGCGTGCGTCCGGGTCTGGGGAGTAGAAGGCGTTGCTTCTTTCTATTGGGTCTAGCACAAACATTACCTGGTACGCTTTGCGAAACTGGCGCAGGTGATACGATGCATAATGTTGGTTGAGATATGTGCCATAACTGGGCTGGGACTGCATCCAGCCTACTATTTCCATCATAGGGAAATGCTCGTCCAGCATGGCTTCTGCATAGTCGCGACTTTTTTCCGAAAATCTAAGGAAGCCCTCGTATTCCTCTGTGTGTTTGCCGTGGATTGCGCCGCTTATAAACAATATTGGCTGGCCATCTATCATCAGGTGCCGCCCAACAAGAAACGCCAGCCGCTCCCCATAACCTCCTGCTTCCGCGTACTGATGCAAGAATGTACAGACATAATCCTCCACGTAAATACGTAGCCCGTCACCAATACTGCCTATTTGCTTTATATTGGTAGGTAATGTAAAATCGCTCATAGCTTACTTCGTGCCTCCTTTGTCTGCTACACAGCTAGACAGCTATGCTGTGTAGGTTTTGTGGACAAAGCCTAACACAGCAAAATGGTAATTATTTGCAGATTATTGAAATCGCCGCACTTAATTTAACGTCAAGCCACGACAACGAAAGTCAAAACCTATATGCCAACATGCGGCACGGCCATGCAACATGGGTTGCCGCCCCAATTTTAGAGGAGGTGGGTTTATGCGTGATTTTTTCAACGAACATAAACAGTTAATAGACCGGGCAGCCTTTTTCGCACTTATTGCGGTTGTGGTGTATCTCTTTTTTACGCTGCTGTTTGGCTTGCTTGCGCCGTTTTTCTTTGGGTTAATAATTGCATTAATAATGGAGCCCCTGGTGCGGATTGTAGTAAATAAGTTCCGCTGGAAACGCTGGATAGCATCCATGCTGTGCTTGCTACTATTTATAGCCGCAGCGGGTACCCTTGGTGTGTGGCTTATAAGCGCCCTAATCCGCCAGATGACAGCCTTTGTCACCTCCGCCCCAGAGCATGTAGAGGAGATAGTCGTCCGCATCAACGACGCCACCGCAAGCTGGATGGCCCGCCTAGATGAGACCCTGCCCGAGACTTGGCAGTTACCAGACCTGCAAGAGATAATTGTCCCGGCAATAACCACCCTGTTTGGCGGCGAAATGTTAGACCAAGCGCTGCTTTTTGCGGCAGGTGTCCCCAATTTCTTGGTTGGGATGGTGCTTGCATTGGTTAGCGCATATTTTTTTATGGCAGACCGTTGGCTTATATTTAGGACCGTGCGCAATAGCTGCCCCCCCTGGCTTATAGGTCACATGCGCCAGACACGGGTAGGGCTAAAACGCGCCGTAAGCGGGTATTTCCGCGCCCAGTATATTCTCATGGCCATGGTTGGGATTATTAGCATCACAGGGCTACTTATACTGCGCAGCCCATTCCCGCTGCTCCTGGGGTTGCTGCTGGCGGCCGTGGATTTTGTGCCCATACTTGGCCCTGCAATAATCCTACTGCCTTGGGCGCTGATTTCACTGCTGGTTGGCGATTTTCATATGGCCATTGGCCTTGGTGTAATTTACGGTGTGATTACAATAACAAGGCAAGTACTTCAGCCCAAGATTTTGGGTGCGCAAATGGGTGCACACCCACTGGCCAGCCTTATGTCTATTTTTATAGGGCTAAGGATTTTTGGGCTGCTCGGGCTTATTATTGGCCCGTCGCTACTAATGGTGTTTATTGCGGTGCGCGAAAGAAATGATGTAAGCGAACCAAAAGAGGAGTTGAGCGAAGAATGTACGACACAGAAGAAAGAAAAGAGCGGCTGGTACTAGTAGCCGTAGAAAAAGACGGCCACAATACCGAGTCTGACCTGCAAGAACTAGCACTGCTAATAGAAACCGCCGGTGCCGAGCCGGTAGGCACAATAATACAAAAACGCGAAGCAATACATCCCGGCCTGTATATAGGAAAAGGAAAAGTAGACGAAGTAGCCGACATGGTAGCCGAGCTAAACGCAGACGGCATAGTATCCGACGACGAGCTTTCTCCGGCCCAGCAGCGCAACCTGGCTCAGCGCTTAGGGGTTAAAGTCATGGACCGCACAATGATAATCCTGGACATATTTGCCCAGCGCGCCCAGTCTGCAGAGGGTAAATCCCAGGTAGAGCTGGCACTGCTAAGGTACCGCCTATCGCACCTTTCGGGCCTTGGGGTACAATTGTCCAGGCAGGCCGGTACGGCAGCCCACGGGGGCGTAGGCAACCGCGGCCCCGGCGAAAAAAAGCTAGAGCTGGACCGCCGCCACATCCGCAACCGCATAGACCAACTAAACAAAGAACTTGCAGAAATACGCGAAAACCGTGCTACCCTACGCAAAAAGCGCATACGTACCGGCCAGCCGGTAATAGCACTAGTAGGCTACACAAACGCGGGCAAGTCTACATTGCTAAACATCCTAACCGGTGCCGATGTGCTAGCAGAAGATAAGCTTTTCGCCACCCTGGATACAACAACAAGAAAGTCAAATTTATCACGGTTTCGCAAAAACAAAGAATCAGCGTCAAGAGCCGTATCCGAAGCCCCAGCAGAATCAGCATCCGAAAGCGGTACAGAAGTCCTGTTTACAGACACGGTAGGCTTTATCCACAAACTGCCTCACCACCTAGTACGCGCCTTCCGCGCGACATTGGAAGAGCTGCAATACGCAGATATTTTGCTGCATGTAGTAGACTCATCCAACCCCGCATATCGCGAGCAGATGGCCGTAGTGTACGAGACACTACAAAAGTTAGAGTGCATGGACAAACCCATAATCACCGCCCTCAACAAATCCGACCTGCCCACAAGCAACACAGAAAACAACGAGTTTGCACTAACCAACGATGCAAATGCCCAATATACCCTGCCTATATCTGCAGTTACTGGCAAAAACCTGCCAGAGCTGCTGCTAGCCGTGGAGAAGGTACTACAGTCCATGCGCAAAAAAATAGCAGTACTTATCCCATACAGCGAGGGTTATCTCACCAGCCAAGCCCACGACACCTGTGAGCTACTAATGTCCGAGCATAGGGAAGACGGCACGTACATGGAGTTATACGCCACGCCAGAAATTGCCGGGAGGCTGGAAGGGTATGTAGTATAGCAATTCACCCTTTAAACGGTCCCGCCCGAGCCGAAAATAGCGGACGTTTCAACGCTTTTTTGGCGACAGGCGGGGCCGCTTTAAAGTTGAATTGCTATAAAATCAACGTAATAGCCACTATGCGCATCCCACAAAATTGCCCAAACGAAAATATCGCTAATGTCTGATATTTTTGTTTGGGCGATTTCTGTTTTACTGTTTATGAACACCGCGCTTTGTCTGAGATTGCATTAGCTATTTCTGTATACGATATTGCAGAAAAATCCGAAGTATCAACAACAATATGTTTTTTGTAAAATTGAAATGTAGCAAAAGTTAATAAAAAAGTGTAGCACCGAAAGGCGGATGTAAAAAAGAGTAAACCCGCCGAAAAAACAGAAAAGCCGATAAACTGTGAGTAGAAAAG
>WQVY01000101.1 GCA_009785605.1 Defluviitaleaceae bacterium
CAGAAAAAAGAGACGCGCCATTAGCGTATGAGTCGGCGCTAAGATCTGCATAGAATTTTGCTAATGCATTAAATATCCGCCCAAGGATCACAACAGGGATAGTTTCGCCTTTCTCGGCGAAGTCTATTTTATTTTCGTATGCTTCGCAGCTATCGGACATGGCTTTGAACAACTGTTCATAATCCATGTTCCTAGCCTCATACATACCACCACCATCCATGAGGTTTTTTGAGTCTTTGTACTTATAAAGCAATGTGCAATTTATTTGCCTGTCTTTTTGCGTTAGTGCTGTACCAACGCTGTTGATAAGTGATTCTTCTGTTTCTATTAGGTCAATTTTATTTCTAAACACAAACATGGGATACTTCTTGCCAAGCTCCTTAAGTAGCTTGCGTGACACCGCAATAAATTCTTCATCTGACACCGCCAGCTCTTTAGAAAGGTCCATCTCGCGTTTAACATTTTCTGTTGGCGCTGCATCATACGGTACCTTAAAATTTAACATGCCTTTTGCGTTTTTGGTTAGCTCGTCGTCGTTATAATCGCCTATTGCGCCGGCTATGCCTATACAATTGTTGTCATACAACCGTATGCCCGTTTTTTTAATGTTGGAGCGTAGCACGGCTGTTACCTCATTGTTGGTCACGGTGAGGCTGGTCTTTTTTTCTTTCATACATATGGTTTCTTTAATCACGCACTATCCCTCCCTTAATGTACAGTCATGTTATTGACACGGATGTATGGCCCACCAAATCCTACCGGAAGCGGGAATTGCCTCATCTTACCGCATCCACCGCCAACAAAAGACTTCATCTCGACCTTGTTTGTTATGCCGTCTATATCCCCAAGTGCCTCGAACACATTACCAGTTACAACAGAAACACGTACAGGCTTGTCTATTTTCCCATTTTTTACTGTATACGCAAGGATGGGCGCAATAGTAAACGTAGACATCCCTGACCCATGGGATACGGTCTTAAGCAGTATGCCATTTTCTGTTTCGGCAATAAGCTCGTCATATGTTTTGGGTCCC
Source organism: Defluviitaleaceae bacterium (assembly GCA_009785605.1). Lineage (GTDB taxonomy): Bacteria > Bacillota > Clostridia > Lachnospirales > WQUN01 > WRAN01. The sequence goes on from WQVY01000101.1 coordinate 1,034, forward strand.
TTGTCTATATAAGTTGTAGTCATGCGCACAATGGGCTCGTACTCAAAGTTTACTGCGCGGCCATTGCCTGTAACGCTTTCGCCAAGGTCTGCTGCACTTTCGGCATTGTGGAGGCGGCCGGTGAGTATCCCGTTTTTGATTAGGTAAGTCATGGTTGCTTTGTTGCCTTCATCGTCATAGGGGGTATATCCGTTGCCTATGATATTACCTGTCTCGGCAATTGTCAGGTCTTCGCATGCCACTTTTTTGCCCAGTTTCCATTCTTGCCGCGTGGCTTCATCGCCAATCATAAAATCGGATTCGCTCTTATGCCCAAAGCACTCGTGCACAAATACCCCAGTTACTATGGGTGCAAAAATAACGGGATATTTGCCGGGTACTACAGGTTCGGAGTTAAGTAGGTAATCTTGATGCTCTGCTAATGATTCTTCTAATAGTGGCTCAAAGCCGACTAGGTCAGTAAACGCAATACCGGCATGGGGGGAACTGCCATCGGTTTTTTTATCGCCGTCCATCATAGCAAAGCGTGCGCTAAAACCACATTGCTGCCAGTCAAAGATAAGATTTGCGCCTTTGCTGTTGTAAAACTCTTTTATCGTGTAGTTATCTTCGTACCACACGCGCCAGAGTTTTACGTATTTGTTCTTTTCTATAATTGGCATGGCTTTTTGCAGTAGGGCAATTTTCGTGTCTAGCGGCACATCGGATACCTCACGCCCAACAAAGGCCATGACTTCGTCTTTGTGGGTACTAAGGTTTTTGTACACGGCTGTCTCTGCGATGTGTGGGTTTTTTTGCGCAAGTGCGGCCAGTGCGTTAATTTCATCCTGGATACCGTTTAAATCAGATGTACTGGCGTAATACCACATCTGCCCGTCGTACACACGTATAAACGCTGCGCTGTACCTTTTTTCCTTACACTCCTTAAGGTCCCGCATTGTATACGCAATTTCGGCAGAGTACACATGCTCTATCCTGACATCGGTGTACAACCCTTGAGCGAAATTGTACTTCATACGCTTTCATCCTCCCTTTGTATGGCATTAGCATATTTGCCAATTTTTTAAAGGGTAGCATACTATAAGTACTTGGTCAAAATATTACGCAATATGCGTGATGTATTTACAAGCTACCTCGTAAACTCTGGCAATGCAATTTGTACCGGCTCTTTGGTCATTTGTTGGATACACCCATTAAGCACTTTTTCGAGTGATGTCTTAAAATCATGCCGTGCGGCGGCTTCTGTTGAAATTAATATTATTTCGCTGTGAAATGTGTCGCCTATATACACCACAGCGCTACCCATAGTGTCCCCAATATTTATTGGGGCCTGTATAGACTCTGGTACATGTATTGTTGTGGTTATTTCGGCTTTTTCTTGTTGGGTTAGTGGTATTTTTAGGCCTTGGCTAAAGGCAAATTTTATACACTGGCTACGTGAGCGGGTAACCGGTAGCTGCCCGGCTATAACTTCTGCTTCAATTATCTTCTCGTATTTATAATTGTTAAAACCATAATCCAGTATCTCTTTGGTATCGCGCCATTTTTGTGCACGGCCCTTATCACCCCACCCACTGGCTAGTACAACAGATATTAGCTGCATATCACCACGCTTGGCAGCACCTACAAAGCAGTGACCTGCCTTACCGGTAAAGCCCGTTTTTACACCGTTGGCACCAGAATATTCCGACAGCAAGCGGTTTTTATTGTTCATACTATAAGCGCGCTTGTCGCTAGAAAAGTTAGCGCTGGATGTGTTGGTAAGTGCCACAAAACCGGGTACGGCTAAGGCATAGCGGGTTATTATGGCAAGGTCATAGGCTGTAGAATGGTGATTGCCCACATCCAGCCCGCTTGGGGACTCGAACAATGTATTTTGCGCGCCTAACTCATGAGCCTTTTGGGTCATAAGCACACAAAAATCTTCTACTGTACCTGCCAGGTGCTCTGCTATTGCTACGGCGGCATCGTTACTGGATTCCAGCATTAGAGCCAACATTAGATCACCCAGGCGTATTTTTTCACCGGCTGTTAAATCCATCTTTACTCTTGGGGCAGCGGCAGCCTTTTTGGATACGGTTACGGTTTCATTTAAGCGGCCGCTTTCTATGGCTAGTACTGCAGTCATTATTTTGGTGGTGCTTGCCATTGCCATGGGTTCGTGAGCTTTTTTCTCCCATAGTACGCGGCCTGTTTCTGCGTCTATGAGTATTGCAGCAGCAGCTTCTACCTTGGGGGTGTTGCTATCGGCAGACGCTGTTATTGGGGATGCTAAAATTGTTAGTGTTGTTAGGATACATAGCAAATACAGTGTTAGATTGCTGCATGTTAGCTTTTTCATTGGTATTGACCTCCAAAAGGCATAGTTTTCGTTTGTTTTCATTTTTATATTGTCATATTGTTTGTTGTTTTAGGAAAATCATACATTTATAGCAAACTAAATCAGAAAACTATTCCAGAAACCCGCCATTTGTGCTATTCTGCGGAATATATATTTCATTGGACGGCATAAGCCACAGGAGGGATACATATGCTAACCACCAACATGCACGAACTTACCCAAATTATTAATTGCGAACATCCTGACCCGCATCATATCCTTGGCATACATGAGTTGCATGTAGATGGCCAAACGCAGTCCATAATTAGGGTATTTGCCCCATCTGCCTCCAAAGTTGAAGTCATATTCGACGAAGATAAACATACCCTGCCCCAGCGCTTTGTTATGGAGAAAATCCACAATGCAGGCTTTTATACATTACAGTTGCAAGCCCCGCCATCAAACCTAAGCCGTTATAGGTTAGCCTTCACAAGCACCTGCGGTAAAGTATGGGAGGGCTATGACCCATATTCTTTTATGCCAATACTGTCAGAGTTGGACCTTTACCTGTTGGGACAAGGCACTCATTATCAGATTTATGACAAGCTGGGCGCAAACACCATAACTGTTGACGGCATAACCGGGGTACATTTTGCGGTGTGGGCACCCAATGCTAAACGCATAAGTGTAATAGGCGAGTTTAATGGCTGGGACGGCCAGCGCCACCCCATGCGCAACCTTGGCGCGTCTGGAGTGTGGGAGCTGTTTGTCCCGGGACTTTGTGACTATGATAGCTACAAATATGAAATAAAATCACATACCGGCGACCTTTTTGCCAAAGCCGACCCATACGCCCGCTTCGCAGAGCACCGTCCAAATACTGCATCTATGGTATACAACATTAATAACTACCAATGGAAAGACGAAAAATGGCTCAAAAACCGCAATAAAAAAGACCCACTATTGGGGCCAATAAACATATACGAACTACACCCAGGTAGCTGGAGGCGGGTAGCAGAAGAAGGCGATAGATTCATGAGCTGGCCGGAGATGACACGCGAAATAATCCCCTACGTGATAGAAATGGGCTACACCCACATAGAGCTAATGCCGATTATGGAGCACCCCTTCGACGGTAGCTGGGGCTACCAAGTAACTGGCTACTACGCGCCAACCAGCCGCTACGGCAACCCTCATGAGTTTATGGCATTTGTGGATGCATGTCACCAAAACAATATCGGCGTTATTTTGGACTGGGTACCGGCCCATTTCCCCAAAGATGCTCACGGGCTTGCCATGTTTGATGGTACAAGCCTATACGAACATGACGACCCCAAAATGGGCGAGCACCCAGAATGGGGCACACTAATATTTAATTACAGCCGCAACGAAGTCAAAAATTTCTTGATTGCCAATGCCCTTTTCTGGGCCGAAAAATACCATATAGATGGGCTTAGGGTAGATGCGGTGGCATCTATGTTATACCTGGACTATGGCAAAGACTCTGGCCAGTGGGTGCCCAACCAGCACGGCGGCCGCGAAAATATAAGTGCCATGGAGTTTATGAAGCACATGAACTCCATACTGGCCCAAAAACACCCCAATGTACTAATTATAGCGGAAGAATCCACCGCGTGGCCCGGCGTTACCCGCCCTGTGCAAGATGATGGGCTGGGCTACAGCCTCAAATGGAATATGGGTTGGATGAACGACTTCTTATATTATATGAAGTTGGACAGCGTGCACCGCAAATTTCATCACAACTGCCTTACTTTTGGCATGGTGTATGCCTACTCCGAAAAATACATGCTGGTACTTTCCCATGATGAAGTAGTACATGGCAAGGGCTCTATGGCCAACAAGATGCCAGGCGATACATGGCAGAAGTTGGCCAATTTGCGTGCAGCTTACGGCTTTATGATGGGCCATCCCGGCAAGAAGCTGCTGTTTATGGGCGGCGAGTTTGGCCAGTTTGAAGAATGGAGCGAGGCTAGGAGCTTAAACTGGTTTTTGCTAGACCACTATGAGCACCACCGCCAAGTGCATAGGTTTGTGAAGGACTTGAACCATATGTATCTAAAAGAACGGGCGTTGTGGCAGCGAGACTTTTCAAACGATGGTTTTGGCTGGATTAATTGTGATGATAATGAACGCAGTATTATTTCGTTTTTTAGGGTGGCAGAGGTTAGGCGGCGCAGCAAGGCAGACCAGGAAGCCAAGGGTTCCACATATGAGCATTTGATATTTGTGTGCAATTTTACCCCGGTACCTTGTATGGATTACCGGGTTGGAGTGCCGGTCCCAGGCAGGTATACAGAAATATTAAACAGCGACCACGAGAAATATGGCGGAAGTGGAATTATTAATACAGGGGCATTGCGTTCGGAAGAATATTTGTGTGACGGGCGGCAATATAGCGTGCATATAAAGCTCCCTGCCTTGAGTGTTGTTGTGCTTAAGAATAATACATGAAGATATATCTAGACTACGCGTCACATACCCCTGTTTCTGAAACTGTGCTTAAAACCTATTGCGAGACAGAGCTGCGGTTTGCTGGCAACCCACTGTCTG
>WQVY01000102.1 GCA_009785605.1 Defluviitaleaceae bacterium
GACCGATTTGCGTTCAAGCCTGCGTCTTGATTTCGTAGTTGCGATACCGCAACTGCGCACACAAGATTTATTTACGAATCGCTTTTCCTTCTTTGTATTGAGTTTTCAAGAGCGCCGCGCCCGTATAAAGGCGTGGCTTTTTTGAAGCTGATATCAGTGTAGTTATTACATCGGGGTGTAGCGTAGTTTGGCTAGCGCGCCTGGTTTGGGACCAGGAGGTCGCAGGTTCGAATCCTGCTACCCCGATTTTTTAAGAGGAAGCCGCCTATAAACGGCGGTTTCTTGTATAGAAGGCGTGTCACGGTGTATAATACCGTGGTAAGGCTTGTATCTGTAGCTCAGTTGGATAGAGCAACGGCCTTCTAAGCCGTGGGTCAGGGGTTCGAATCCCTTCAGATACGGTGTTTAAAATGTAGCTTTTTCGCCTTTGGCGAAAACCGTTAATTTAATTCTGCGTTGAAGCGTTCGCAGAATGTAAATTAACTAGCTTGGTGGGTATAGCTCAGTTGGTTAGAGCGCCAGATTGTGGCTCTGGAGGCCGTGGGTTCAAATCCCATTACTCACCCTAGTAATATATATTTATGAGCCATTAGCTCAATCGGTAGAGCACTTGACTTTTAATCAAGGGGTCCTGGGTTCGAGCCCCAGATGGCTCAAGCATGAAAACCCTCTGCAAACATTGTTTGTAGAGGGTTTTGTTTATGCAAAAATATACGCAAATACATAAATACGTATTGACATATATTGTGGCGTGCTGTAATATGTAAATGCGTACGTACGTAAATAAGAATCATGGAGGTATCTATGGACAGAAACTATAGTAATGAAATTGATGAAATTAATGTACAGTTGGGCGAAATAAAAACTATGCTGGCACAGCTAACAAAACAGCCTCATACAAAAGCAAGGACAAGACCGCTAAAAAACATAGAGCTGCCAGTATGGAATGAAGACACAGACAAGCGCTTAGTTGAGCTGCAAGAAGAACTTTGTCAAATGACAGATGAAAAAGGTAGTACAGGATATGTAACATATGTAGGCGTGTACTCGTCAAGTAACCGCCAGTCTAACTGGATAAGCAAGACCAATATTGACAAACTATTAGAGCTAATACAAAGCAATATAGCTGCCAAGGTGCTTGCCTGTATTGGCAATAACGACAGGCTAAACATGCTGCTTGCGTTGTTGCGCTCCCCTATGACAGTAGCGCAGCTTGTTGAAGAATGCGGATACAATACTACAGGCCAGGTTTATCACCATCTAAAACCACTGCTAGCAGCCGATTTAGTAAAAGAAGATGAGCAACACGGTCGTGGGAGCTATGTAATGCAGCCGCATCGTGTGCAGGGCGTAATAATGCTGCTTGTTGGTATAAGTGATATGCTAGACACTGAGTTTTCACAAGGTAGCTGGGACGAATAGCCGAAATAGAGTGGTACATTAAATATAATAAAACAGTCCAACTCTAGCCGAAAGCGGAAAATCACACGCAGCTTTCGACTTAGGTTGGACTGTTTCTTTTATAGTGCAGAAAATCATAACGGAATATGGCTGTACTTTGACACTATGACTTAAGCCATCTTAGCACTTTACCACCGCTGACTTTTTTTGCGGTAAAATACGCGATCGTAAGAAACAGCGCAAGCAGCCCTGCAGGAAGTATAATCAAGGCTAAGAAAACACCTACAACCTCCAAAGCCTGTGTTGTAAAATTGGCGGATGTACGAAACGCGTTGCCTATGCGGTTGCCGAAGGTATAGGCCACTGCTACAAGGTACTCGTCTTCGTCGTCCTCTTCTTCAATTTCGGGGAGGACTGCGACTTCATATACGTGCAGGTTTATTGTAGAAAATGTGGATAGTTGGTCTATTTCTTCGCGGCGGCGGCTGTAGGCATCTATAGACAGGCGTAGGCTGGTAAGGCGAGCTTCTAGGTTTATGATGTCTATAAGCTCTGTAGCTTCCTCTAGCATGCGCTGTACGCGGACTTCTTCTGCCAGCCGTATTTGGAGGCGGCTGCCTAGGTCATTAAACTCGTGGGTTGCGTCACGGCTGGTAGTGCTAAAATACTGCACTTGGGCCAGGCCCATCAGCTCGTTGTTTGTGGTGTCGAATAGGCCTGCAGGTACGCGAATAGTATATTCTGCGCGCCACAACATGCCGGCATATTGGCAAAAAACCAGCCATTGGCGGGAGTTTTCTATAAAGCCGCCGCGGTTTGCAACAATTGACTCTACGTTTGTGGCGGTGTCTTCGTAGTATAGGGTGTTGAGAGTCATATTGGCAGTGCGGATTATCATACGCTGCATAAGGTCAACGCCCATGGGGGCTGGGCCAGTCCTGGGAGTTTGGGCTATGTCGCTTGTGGGGGGTAGGTCCCCATCTGCCGGTAGGTCACTGGTGCCGCCTATGTCGGCTGCTTCTGTATCTTGATGTGACTGCTCGATAAAATAGTCATCATCGAAAGTCATGTCAAATTCCATGTCTAGTGAATCTTCCATATCACCGGCAAACTCCATGCTGAACATGGCCTCTGGCGCGGGTGCTGCGTCTGCCATAGGCTCGGACTCAGATGGCGGGGTATCTTCGAAATTGTCGCTGGAGCAGCTTGTGAAAATAAGCAGTACCCCCAGCAGCATAACAAGTGTAGCCAATTTGTAAAACCTATGATTATTTTTCATTTCTGTCACCGCCCTTTCTTCTAACGCGCTTGACTACGCGTATTACAACCAACAATACTACAATAATCCCCGTTAGCGGTATGCTTACATATGCAAAAACCAGTGCAAGGCCCTGTAGTGCCCGCCCGGTAAGCCTTGCCGAAAAAAGAAATGCATCTGCTACACGCCTTGGCGCGCTTATTTTTGGCTCAGCGTCCGGTTCCGGCTCTGGCTCGGGTTCTGGCTCTGGCTCTGGTAGGGGTGCTGGGGTCCTTAGTACAATGGTCATTGTTGTCGTGCCTAGTTGAAACTCCAGGCCTTGCAACTCGCCACGCAGCCTATCTCTTGTGCTGATTACTGTGTTAAGGCGCGTTTCTATGATTTCGAAGTCTGCCATTTCTGTTGAGTCGTGGAGTAGCTCTACTAGGCGGTTGTACTCGTGCTGCCGCAATATAGTTTCGCGGCGCAGGGCAGACCATCTTGCGAAGGCATTGTCTGCCCTTGAGTTGGAGGTTATGACGTAGCCCATATTTAGCAAGATATCTAGTGCCGTACCTTTGTCACGGGTATTTATTACCCGATGTGCTTGGCCGTAGCCACCGGTAATGTTTATGCTGCTGCTTAGCTCTAGCCCTGGTAGGGTCCTCATTTGTAGGATTGCTTCGTCTAGACATTCTACTTGCAGGGTTATGCCGTAGTGGCGGATGAGAAAATCATCTGTGTCGCTGGCTTGGGCTGTGTGAACACTCCCTATGGCAAGCAATAAAAATACCGCTATAAATGTAGCGGTACGCTTTAGCTTCATAGAACACCTCCTAGTTTGTAAATTTGTTGCGGTTTAAATTACGTGTTTCTTGTTTTTTATGTTAACGCTGTATGCATTTGTTTGTTCCCAGAGCGATTACCCGAATAAAGGAAAAATATGTTGTGCAAAGTAGAAATATGTGTTACATTGATACCAGAAAAGCTGGCGGTAAGGATAATTTACTGCTTTAGATTAAAACAACCGCGGAACCGTGACAGTGTTTGACGACACCATCACGGGCTCGTAGGGATGAACGGCATCACCTACAAGCACAGGCATAAACCCGCCACCGCAGTACTGCGTAGTATACAACATTTGACCACATTCTCCAACTCCGCACTGCTTGCGGGATGGTTGGATTCCACGGTATTTGTTTGCGATAACCGCGATATGGTTGCGCTGTGGACGTGGGTTGTTGTGATATTTCGCGTTGCGGTATGGCTAGTTGAATTTGTGTTGACGCTAAAATATTGTGCGCGTAGGTGATGATGGGCAATGCCCATCCCCTACGCGCTTTTTTGTATGCTAGGAAATTGCTTCGCAATTTCGCTGCGGCCTGTCGGAAAACAAAAGCGCGCAAAGCGCGTTTTGTTCTGTTGGTACGTTATGTACACAGCTTCAAATATTAATATAGTGCCGCCGGCTTTTCTTATAAAAACTGTGGAAGGGGGTGAGTTTTATCATGACTAGAACAATAGACGAGCTAGGGCGCGTTGTGATACCTGGAGAGCTGCGCGAACAACTGGGCTGGAAAGAGAAAGATGTAGTTGAGTTTGTTATTGAGAATGATGCGATTGTTATGCGGTTGGAGACTGGGACTGGGACTGGTGATGAGTAATGGAAAGGGGCTGCGTTGTGTTGCGATGCAGCCCCGATTTGACGTTGAGATTAATACAATAACACTGTGACAAGATTCGATTGGAAATTTTGCACCCCCCTTGCACCCCCGTGTGCACAATAAAAAAAGCAACAACCGATTAGGCCTGCCTGTATTTTCCAATTATCTCGTCGCACCACACATGAGCTTCAATGTAACGCTCAGGACCAAACTTTCCATCGTCATTCCATAACTGGGGCAATCCATACTTATCTATCAAAGTTAATATTTCGGCGTAAGTATACAAAGTTTTACGATACTCTTTTCCATCAATGCTATTAGGTCGAGGGCTAAATACAGGATGGGAATCGCCATATGTAAATGAAATAGTGCCTAAATCGAAATCGCTGATTGGAATTTTAACATAGGCACTATTCTCAAACCATGTACTAAGCCACGGACTGTGTTCAACTACCATGTAATGAGGGGCTGTCCTTTTAATAATAACCTTCTTTCTAGTAAATTCCTTACGCAAAATCGCCTCATAATAATGTCTGTCATCAACATATGTTGGGTGACGTTTTGCACTTTGTGCACTGGGCTTTGCTTGCTTAATTGTATTAAGAACCTCAACGGCTTCGTTTATCGGCAAATCTGAAAGATTAACAAATGGGCCTATATCTTTGTCATAATAATGAAACAGATGCATATGCCCTCCTAAAATAAGTCTGAATGTGTTCCTGTCCTTGTTAAATACAAAAATAAAGTGTCATCTTTTTTTCTGTAAACCAGCAACCAATCAGGGGTTATGTGGCACTCTCGACAATCTTTATAATTGCCTTTTAGTGGGTGGTCAAGATATTTTTCTGGTAAAGGTTCGCCTTTTGCTAGAAGTGAAATAACCTCTGTTAGTAAAGACAATTTGTAGCCTCGCTTTTCCACTCTCTTTAGATCTTTTTGAAATTTCGATGTCGGCTTCACTGTGTACATCAGACAAGTAGCTCCTTCATCATTTCATCAACATCAGTGTAGGATTTTCCAAGCGTTGGGTCTTTTATCATTGCCTCTACCTCTTCAATTGCTGCTATAGTTTCAGCATTGGGAGAATCTTTTGAAATTTCAAAAGGTATTCTTTGCCGCCTCACAACTGTTTTTGCAAAGACCGTAAAAGCCGCGGTCATCGTCAATCCAAAATCATTACAAAGTTCATCGAACTCGCGTTTTAAGTTTTCATCCATGCGAATATTAATACTCGTTTGAGCCATTTTCAGCACTCCCTTTTTTATCTAGTGCAAATATTTTACTGTGTATGTATTTACGTTGTCAACATATTTGCGCACATGTTTTGATTGTATCAACCCCACCATCCAAACGCCCGGTTGGACGGTAACTTCGATACAATCGCTGGAAGTGTCCGAACAGCCTGCATTCTACACTTTGTGGGTGCCAGCGTATGATTTTCGCATAAATCTATATCTAAAACGGCACACCTGTAAAAATATTTCACTTCCGTTCGCACCCCTCACATGACACTTAAACACGAAACCAGAACCTTTACACGATTGCATAGGTTTCGTGTTAAGGTTCTGGTTTCTGAAGAAAA
>WQVY01000103.1 GCA_009785605.1 Defluviitaleaceae bacterium
GCTCAAACATGCTAGATTAGAATGGTCTGTTGAATCCATGCATTGGTTATTAGACGTACATTTCGAAGAGGACTTCTGCCGTGTTGAAGATAAAAATGTGCAACAAAACCTCAACATGGTACGCAAGATTGTTCTTAATACACTCCGCCGATTCAAAGATGCTTCTAGCAGCAAACGACCTTTCTCTAAAATCATGCTTGATTGCATGCTCGAACCTCTTGAGATTCTCAATGTTTTGATTATGGCTGAATGTTGATTTCCTTGGTCGCCCAAGCGCCTGTATTGACGTTGACTTTGATGCAATAGTAGACGGCTGGAAGACGCTAATTTACTGGGCTTTCTGCGTTATGCTGAGTAATTTTTGACCACTTACTATGACGTGGAAGGGCAATGGCAAGATATTCTTACCCATCAATGCGCACCCCTCTATCACACATGAACACGGCATTAGCATTTTACTCGGTTATAAACCAATTTAATCGAGTTCACGTTTGACGTATCTTGTCGTGAAAAGTTAAACTCAATCCAAATTGTTATTGCGCTTGTGTGATTGCCAATAGAGAAAGCAAGCTACTAGCACTGCGAGAATAATAGCTATTAAGGAAAAATCGATGACTCCCTCCATTTGAGCAAAATTCATCGAGTAATTCCATATTGTATGAAGTATAAGCACCGGCACTATAGAGAAATATTTCTTAAAAACAGAGACAAAGACAATATGCAGAATAGCCCATGCCAAGAAAACCGTCACAACTGTAAGAGGTTGTCCAAAATCCAGCCGACCGTTTATAACCCACGGTGGAACATGCATCAAGGCAAATAAAATTGCACCAACTCCGATAGCCACTACCTGGGTTTGAAAAAGCCCATAAAGCCTTGTTTGGATAAATCCTACAAAAATAACATCTTCATGTGCGGCAAAAAAGAAAGTAGTGATTAGTGCAACCACTAACCCTAGGGCATCAATATTATTGAAGCCATTGATAATTCCAGGCAAAATTGCCAAAAAAACAATTGGGATGAGGCTAATCAACAATCCGAACCCGATTGCCTTCCCAATATTATCTTTGCGAAACCCAATAGACACAATACGTTGTTTGCGAATTTTAACTACCATAAATACACCAACAACTAAAAGCGAAAAGAAAATTATGATTACAATCACAAACATGTACCACGGCATATTAAGCCTACTAGTAATCGCCACATAAGCTGAAATAAGAATAACATAGCAAAGCCATACAAGTAACGCTATGATTCCATCTTTTTTTCCATACCTTTGAGGGGTCATCTCATATGTTGACTCCAAAAACATCATCTCCTTTGGGGTTATTTATAGCAACAACAGCATTCATGCCAAATTGCGGGCGAAAATCTGAGTTTATGCAAACGCTAACGTGCTATTGTATTCATCCTAACGTCATTACCCCCGTTTTGATTAATCCATGATTGGCGTTAATAATATCATTGCAGATGGATATTTGTGTGAATTACTTATCAGTCAAACTCGATTTCGCCGTGATATATCTCCTTATAAATATCCCTGGATATAGCGGCTATTGCGTTAGCTTTGGTTTTTGCACGTTTTTTGATGAAGTGGGCTTCTAGTTGGTCGCAGTAATGCAATGCCCCAAACTTGCTAAGTCCACCAGCTCTAAAATGGGGGATAGCAACATCCTGTATATAGCTTACAGAGTCGCTATTATCTAGGGTCATAAGGTGGCTTATTGCGTTAATCGTAATTATCCTTTCGTCATCGTTCGTGGCTTCCATTAGGACATCAGAGTTGCCTTCCTCAATCATGGCTCTTGCACATACTAATAACTCCCGACATTCATCATATCTTTTCATTTCGCACAAGCAGTCGGCCTTGGTTAATAATGTGCCTACGTACAACCCTTTGTGCTCATTTTCAAGATATATCAATGCTTGGTCGCATAAGTTTATACATTCTTCGTACATTCTCATCATAAGCTTAAGGCGCGCTTTATTTGTCAAGACCTCCCCTGTTAGGTCGTTTGCATTGACACTCTTGCTTTGTGCAATGGATAATTCCAGTGATTCACTGGCCTTTCGATACTCACCTACATGTGAATAGCAAGTGCCAAGGTTGTTTTCTATGACCGCCGATGTCATCATTGTAATATCGCTTCTTACATGCGCTTTGGCACGCTCAGCATATCTTATGGCTTGGAGGGGTTTGCCTAGAAAAATATAAGTATGGCTTATATTTATCAATGCCGAAACATTAGCATCTTTACCTGCCTTTTCTGCATGGCTAACAGCCTTATATGAGTGTTTTAGGCTGCTAATTAAATCACCAGCATAGGCGCAAAGAAACCCTTTGTTTAAGTGGTATAAATCTAGGATATCATGGTTTGCGTCTTCTAATAAGCCTTCAACGAAACTTAGCTTTTCCTCTGCTGCCGGGATATTATACTCCATGCCAAGTAACAAAGCCTCTGATACCAAGTACAGTAGGTATAAATCATGCTCGAAAGGCAAGTCCAATATTATAGACATTTCTTCCTGCATAGCTTTGGCCTCAGCAAACCGACCTTTGATAATTAGCGTCTTCCATACTTGCAAACGATCACTATATGTCCTTATCTCATGCTCAAGTAGCGGGTGCTTCTGTATACCCATGAACTCTTTTACTGTTGCAAGCACCTCAGCACTCCACTCTGTTTCCCCGTTTTCGAGGCGGCTTATTGCCACCCTGTTAGTGTTTAAGACATGAGCAATATTGTCCTGGGATAACCCCTTAGCCTATCTGATTATACTGATTTTTTCACCCAAAGATAAAGATGAATAGCCTTTCATTTATTGCCTCCTCGTGCATAGTTTTGTGTAATTATATCATCTTCCAGAAATTTATCAGTTTTGTTAGGTACAATTTCAGGGGGCATACTTGCAAAAATGTCGTAAATTTTCAATTATTTTTGTACGCTTATGTTCTTGTCGTATTTTGCACCATTACACACATGGTTATAATAGGTTTTTACTGGATATTTTGTTATGTAAGCCATTGAAAACACAAGGTTTATCACGCTTGCGCTACACAAAATATGGTGGATATTTTTTTTGTACTAAATCATTTGTATTCGTAATCTTTGCATATTAACCTGAGCGGTAAAAAGACATATGCTTACTCCTGCATAAAAAACACATTAACCTCAGGAGTGATTGCATGAAAAACAAAGGGCATAAAAAACCACAGTGGTTGCGCATATATGCATTGTTTGGTGTATTGGTTATAGGTGCCGCCATTACCGTGTTGGGATTGGAGGGGTATGAGGAGTACGGTTATTATGATGATGCAAAACCATCGGATTACATATATCAGTTGGATGAGGGCTATATCGGCTATGCGCCATATTATGTAGATGATTACACATATGTAGAGGGTGAGTATCACATTGCTCATTACACATATGACGACGACAGGTATTACGGATATGATGCACATTACGGTGGCTATGACGCATATTACAGTGGCTATACCGATTACGCATCGTATGAGGATTATGGTGAATCTTATACATCTGGGGAATTTGAGTATTTTTATTATTATTGCGATTATCATGGCCGTGTGCGGCAATATATATCCCCATATGGCCCGCATGACTGGTTTGCGGGTGTAGATGAGGTAGGCGTACAGGCGCATGGCGGGTATATAGGTATTGCGCCATTGTCTACGCCTACATTGCCAGTAACACCGCCTATACCAACAGCTATTTATGATACGCCAAACATAGTTGAAAACATAGCCCAACTGCAAGCGGAAATTAATTGGGTGCCAAACAATAGTGCTAGTACCCGCGCATATCGCATCCGTATACGATTCCCCGGAAATGTATTAAATACTACTTTTGGTGCAACAACCATTAGTGCCGGAGGTACTAACCGCCATATTATTCTTGACGCTTACGATGAAGTTACTAATCAAACATGGAACCGCAATGTAGCAGTAAACGAACGACACATAAATATTAATGGTGCCGGTGTTACGCTAGAACTTCGCAATGTCACACTATCCAGAACTACGAACTTAAATAATAACGGAGGGGGTGTTCATGTCATCAATGGCAGGTTTATAATGAACCACCCCGAAGCTACTATTAGAAATAGCCGAGCTCCTTTTGGTGGTGGTATATATGTGCGTGGAGTAACTGTAAGTGGCGACATTTCGTGGGTTCAAATCAAAGATGGCATCATAGAAAACAACCATGCAACTACTCATGGAGGAGGGGTGTATTCAGATGGGCATACTCGCAACGTGCGCATTGTTATAACTGGCGGGCGGATACGCAATAATAGCGCAATGTTTAATGGTGGTGGCCTTGGGTATTGTTGCAATACAATTACGTGGGTAGCTGATAGTGTGCAAATATATAATAATATCTCAGCTGATGGAGGTGGCATTCACAAAGGCACTATGGTTGGCAATCGTCTTTATGTACTTGGTGGGGAAATTCGCAACAATATCGCTATTACAAATGGTGGCGGAATTCATCGTGGTACTGGTGTCCTTACTTTTGTTGGTGGAGACATCAGTTACAACAGAGCGGTTAGCACTACTGCCAGCAACGGCAATGGTGGTGGTATTTTTATCGGTACGGGTGCTGCTGCTCAAGTGACTTTTTATGGCGGTTCTATTACCAATAATCACGCATCTGGTAATGGTGGTGGTATTCACCTTGTTGGAGGATTTAACGATACTATCCGTTTTAACATCACTTACCCACTAACCATATCTGGAAACAGAGCACGGTGGAATGGCGGTGGAATTCACATGGCTGGGACATCGCCCATCGATAATACGACTAATACACATTTTACTGTGTGTAATCTTGTAACTATAATCAACAACACAGCCGGCCTTGATGGTGGGGGAATACTTATCCAAGACTCCCGCCATGTGATACTATATGGTGGTACAATTAGCAATAACGGTAGTGCCCAGCCGGTTTACATAGCTACAGCACCTCACACAGTGCTTGCACCTAATATGACGCAAACCAATATCAATACCCAGCGCGGTGGTGGTGTGCATGTTGCGTTTGGTGGCAATCTAAGAGTTTCTTATGGGCTTATAACAAACAACTTTGCCCTAGGCACGGGGACGACAAGCGGTTATGGCGGCGGCATAAGCGTAGATGTAGGAAGACTATTATTTGAAGGGCAAAGTACAGGTAGAGAAGCATACATTAGAGATAACGAGGCACGAATTGGTGGCGGGGTTTATTTCCGCGCCACTAACAACTTTACCGCCGGTACATTAACTGCCAGCAACACAAGCCCAGTATACATTGTATACAATGAAGCAATATATGGTGGCGGGGTTGGAATAACTTTAGGCGGTATGGGGACAGGAAGCATTAATGAACATATAACAATTAGGGAAAATACAGCAGAGCATAGCGGCGGCGGCATTTTTATGCGCGGAGTCACAACAGCAGCGGCGTCTGAGTTTAATGTGAACGGAAGCAAGATACTAGACAATGATGCCTTGGGTATAGGTGTAGGCGCGGATGCAGGTGGTGGTGGTATTTTTGTTGGCCATAACACAACACTTAATTTACACCCAGGAAGCCTAATTGCATACAACACGGCATATGTTGGCGGCGGTGTGCGTGTCTTTGGGCGAGGAGGGCCAGGAGGGGGAGGAACGACCACTAGAACCGAGTTTATCATGCATGAAGGTACTATCCGCGAAAACACTGCTTTAGCCGAAAACCTAACACATGGCGGCGGCGGTGTGGAAGTGCATACCTCTGGTGGTA
>WQVY01000104.1 GCA_009785605.1 Defluviitaleaceae bacterium
ACAGATTTTTGACAATTGAGGCGGCTCTGACGCGGCTGATAAGGCAAGCAAGGAGGGGGCAACGAAAAGTGGCAAAAATCTGACCGAAAAGGCGCCGTTGGCGGGGTTGAATACAGCTTCTAAATTAGCTTAGTTCATTGAAGCTGTGGGATGATACCCACGGCTTTTTATTTTGTCCGCATTATCATAAATAAATAAATTTGGAGGAACATTTATGTTTGCACAATTAAAGGCAATGATGAAAAAACCAGCTCTTTATGAAAAAGGCACGGCAGAACTATGGACTGATGAACACATTTCAAAGGGTATGCTTGAAGCCCACCTACATCCCGATTGGGACGCAGCAACACGAAAACATGAAACCGTGCGAAATAACGTCAAATGGATTAGCACAGTTGCACCTGCAAAAACGTACCACAAATTACTAGATTTAGGTTGTGGCCCAGGTATTTATGCAGAGGAATTTCATAAAGCAGGATATTTGGTAACGGGTATGGATATTTCGAAGCGCTCGATAGACTATGCTCGAAATGTGGCACAAGAAAAAAACCTGCCGATTATGTATTACCACCAAAACTTTTTAACATTAGATTTAAAGGAGCAGTTTGACATTGTTACGATGATTTATTTTGATTTTTGCGTGAACTCCACGGAAGATAGGGCAAAAACGCTAAAAAATATCCATGCCGCACTAAAACCAGGAGGATTGTTAATAATTGAGCTTACTATGCCACAACATTTTGCAGGCCACAAGGAAAATAAAAAGTGGGAATATGCGGAGAATGGCTTTATTTGTGGTGAACCCCACTTGCATCTGGAATCATTTTATAGATATGACAAGGACAGTACAATATTAAACCAATCAATCGTTATTACAGAACATGATGTGAAAAGCATCAACATTTGGCATCACAATTTTACAAAAGATGAATTTACAAATGATTTAGGTATGGCTGGATTTAGCGTAAAAGCCCTTTATGGAAATATGCTAGGGGCTGATTATTGCAAAGATGGTAAAGAAATGTGCTTTATAGCGCAAAAGGGAGGCAATTTGAATGACAGTGTTTGAAGCAATAGCAAATAAGCGATAAATCCATATAAATAAAGGAATAAGCAAAAAGGTGCATTTCTGCACCTTTTTGCTCGATCTGGTATATTATCGTGCTATTGTATCTTCCTTAACGTCATTACCCCCTAATAAACTCCGCACTAATAACACCATCTCTATCACCAGTATAAAAAATCACCAACCTATAGCGCCCCTGCTGCAAATAAGGGAGGAATTGACTAAGCATCATTGTCACATTAGCGCTCATTCGCGGTTCTAAGATAAACTGCCATTCTTCGTATTGCAGGCCATCAAGCTGTGGTACTACATACCAGCTACCATTAATATACACTTCAACATGAGGGATATTGCTCCACTTGCGCAAATAATCTGAAGGGTTTGCCCAAAGCAGAACCAGTTGCTGTGTAGGATACTGGTCATAAATACGGAAATGCCTATTGTAGGTTATATGTTCTGTTATTGCATCGCAATTGATGCCGCTTTCCATCGTTGTTATGTCCCAATAGTTAATTGTATCCCTGTAGTTGTCACATGCAGCGCATCCGGCAATTATTAAAAGGAATATCGCCAATATAAATATCTTTTTTATATCATATACCTCCTTGCCACAGCCTAATCAACCACCCAGTAAATGAATTATCATTAAACGTCATGGGTGCAGTATGCGGGAAAAGCTGCACCATCCGCACAACCCAAACTGCAACCAGCACCCCAATACCCGCAAATGCCAAGATATTGCGCCATTTTGATGATATACGTTCTAAGCCCAAAAACGGTACTACCGGCACCATAAAAAACAGTGGGTGGTAGGCAAACGCCTGGCTAAACTCTAAGCGCGCCAAGCTTATAAAGGCACGCGTAAGTCCGCAAGCAGGGCAGGGCAACCCTATAATATGGTACATTATACAAGGGCTAACGCCAAAAAAGAGGGATAGCACTAAGGCTACCCCCCCAATTATGGCCAGCAAGCCATATAGCTTTGCTACCGATATCATGCTTTAGTTTTGATTCCAGGGGCCTTGTTGGCCACCATGTGGGCCTTGACCGGGATGTCCTGGGCCTGGGCCATAACCTGGGCCGCCATGTGGGCCATGCCCGCCAACTTGGTCTACCAAGTTATTGAGGTTGGACTGGATGATGGCATACACAATAATGCCAAGGCTAAAAATGGTCAAAATCAGGTACAGGATTGAGTCATCACGAGGTGGCATTCCCATCACATGATGTGCTGTTGACTCAAGTTTGCCCATCTTGTACGCCAGATATATGCCGTAAATCCCGCATGTGACAATACTTAAAACAATATCAAGGCCGGCGTTACTTGGCAGGTTGTTTAACCTGTACAGGCTAGTTAGCAACTGATACAACCAGTAAATACCGTAGATACCGCAGGTAACAAAGGTAAGTAATATAGCTACCCCAACACTGCGCTTGTAGTAATACATTTCCATTAAATCCCCTCCGTTTAGGTTTATTGCGATTACTATAATCGCTGTACATGCTACCAGAATGGTAGTGCATGTCAAGTTTTACTTATTGCGTTACCTTTAACATATACGAAAATAGCTGCAATTGTCTGACTGTATTTACAAGTCAATTTTTATACCTCATGCCGCGATGCTAAGAATATCTTCTCCATCCAGGGTTTCCTTTTCTAGCAGCATGTTGGCAAGCGCCTCTAACTTGCTGTAGTTTTGCTTTAGCAGATTTTTGGTTTCTTTATACAGGCGTGCTGTTAGTTGTGCTACTTCTTTGTTGACACCGTGGTCGTCTTTAAGGGCTATGCGGTCAACAATACCTTCACCCATGCCAAACTTGGCCACGTACTGCATTGCGGTTTGGGTCGCTTTTTCTATATCATTGGACGCGCCGGTGGTTACGCCTTCTACCCCAAAATGCAACTCCTCTGCACAGCGCCCGGCTAGGTTAACCATTATCTGTTCTTCTAGATCTTTTTTGGTCCAGTACATACGCTCTGGTGGGATGTTTACACAAAAACCACCTGCACCGCTGGTTGTGGGGATAATTGTCACCTTGGTTACGCGATTTTCTGGGTTAAGCAGTGTAGCTGCCAGCGCATGACCAGACTCGTGCCAGGCTGTGACGGCACGCTCTTGCTCTCTTATTCCACTACGGTCCTTTTTTTCGCTGCCGGCTAGTGCTGTGTAGTATGCTGTTGCTATGTCTGTTGGTTCTATGGCTTCGACACCACGCTTTGCGGCGTTTATTGCGGCGTCGTTGAGCAGCCCCTCTAGCATGGCACCGCTAAAAAATACCGTGTCTACGGCCAGCTTTTCCATGTCTGTCTCTGGTGCTATTGGCTTGTTTGCTGCATGCAAAGCTATTATTTGCTTGCGCGCGGCAAGGTCCGGCAGCCCAATTTCTACCCGCCTATCAAACCTACCAGGGCGCAAAAGCGCTTCGTCTAGGGTGTCTGGGCGGTTGGTGGCTGCTATTACTATGATACCGGCTTTATCGCAAAACCCTTGCATTTCTGTTAACAAGGCGTTAAGGGTTTGCTCGCGTTCGTCGTTGCCGTTTAGCCCATCGCTTCGTTTTTTACCTAGCGCGTCAATTTCGTCTATGAAGATTACCCCGCGGCCCGCTTCCCTGGCTTTTTTGAACAGTTCCCTCACACGGGCTGCCCCCACACCTACATACATTTGTACAAAGTCCGAGCCGCTTACGGCATAAAAAGGCACACCGGCCTCCCCTGCCATTGCGCGGGCCATAAGGGTCTTGCCTGTGCCCGGCTTGCCGTGAAGCAGGATCCCTTTGGGCATCCTTGCACCGTAGCGGGCATATTTACTGGGCTCGCGCAGGTAGTCTACTATGTCGCGGACGCTTTCTTTTGCCTCTACATTGCCGGCAATATCGTCAAAACCGCAAAGCTTGCTACTATTTTCTATGTTTACGGCCTCTGCGTTAAAACCGCTTTTTGCGCGCACCCCACCTGACCTGCGGTGCAATACAAATACAACCACAGCCAAGACCACCAGCATAAACCCAAGCTGGATAAAACCATCACCGGCAGGTGCACGCTCTGTCACGCTTACACCGCTAAGAAGCAAAAACTCTTTAAGGTCTTCCCTACGTGGGTTGTTGGTGACAAATGTCGCATCGTCGTTTTCTAATGTAAAACTAATTTCTGCGCCACTGCTTAACACAACGCTTTCTACTTGCCCGGCGTCAACCGCTTCTATAAAAACGGCGTATTCCACAAACTCCGGCGAGGGCCTACCCCTAAAATATGCCGCAGTTATAATCCCAACAACTACGGCCACGATAAGCACAACACCAAAAATATTTTGATATGTATGTAATAGTTTCATTTCGCATCCCTCCCGCGATATTATAATTAATCGCGGGACCAAAAAGCCAATGCAAGTTATGTCATGGGAAAATCAGTATCCGGCCTACCCCTTGCCCCTAAGCCGCAAAAATGCCACCATACCTGCACCAATAATAAACCCGCCAATAAGCCCGCCCAAGTGCCCAAAATTGTCAACACCGGCAGTCATAAGCCCCATGGCTATGCCCATACCAGCAAACAGGAACATGACATACCAGTTCATAAGCTCTATAGAGCGCCCGGTTATGCGAGTATACGCAAAAATTATGCCAATAAGCCCATATATGGCCCCAGAAGCCCCCGCCGCATACCCCCTGGTAAAATACAAACTAAAAAGTGACCCAAGCAGTCCCGCAAATATATATGTCAGCAAAAACGCCACCCGCCCAAAGTACCTTTCGACCCGCGTCCCAAATATCACAAGGCCCATCACATTGGTCATAAAATGTGCCAGCCCAAAATGTACAAACATGGCCGTAAACAAGCGGTACCACTCCCCTTGCTCTAGGATATATGCTGGCACAATTGCCCCAAACCGCGCAGGGACCCACATATCCGCCGGGTACCCCGCCATATACATAAACAAAAGCACAATTGCATTAATACCTACAAATATATATGTCAAAAATGGGATGCGCCGTATCGGCTGCACATAAGCAGCGTTCCAGTTGTTGTTTGCTCCCCCTTGCTCTGCGAAGGGTATAGCATCTGACGCGGCATTGTTGTGTGATACCAGCTCTGACGAGGTGCTTTTTACTGCTTCTACCCGTGCTTTTTCTAGTAGTGCTCTTATCCCAAAAAGCTGGGACGGCTGGCCCTTGGGTACGGTCACCGCACCTGTGCTTATATCCAGCCACCAAAACACACTATAGGCTTGCTGGCCATGATAATCTGTAAATCCTTCAGGGCTTTCGCCTGACCAGGGTATGGCACCGTCCCCTACAAGCACGTACACAATGGCTATGTTTTGTAGTTTGTCCAAGAGGCCTTCTGCCCATTTTATGTGATTAGCATCGCTTGCTAGTACGTCGCGCCAATTTTTGCGGGTTGTATCTACTACATGCAGGCATATGAGGGTGGCAATATCAACTTTTTGAAATGCTAAGTACGCGGCATCGCTGTTAATATCTGAAAGATGCGGGCCACCCGTTGCCTGCAGCCAATAATCCAAACGGTATCCCTGCGCCAAGGCCGATGACCATACATTTGAAGAAAAATTTGCAAACATTATAATC
>WQVY01000105.1 GCA_009785605.1 Defluviitaleaceae bacterium
AAATGGCAAAATATGCGCCCACCAGCTATTTGCCATACCCATATTAATAAGCAGCATAAAGCGCGGCACCGTTACCGCAATGGGTACAAACATAAGGGCGGCTTGGTTAATCTTGAAAAATGTATTCTTCATCCTAAAATTTTTCTTAGAAAGGGCGTAAGCCCCCAAAATAGATATGGCCAGAGAAAATACTATTGTTATCGTAGCCACTATAACAGAGTTAAGAAAATACCTAGCCATTGGCACACCGGTAACATTGCCGATACCCATAAGCCAGCGGAAGTTCGTAAGGGTTGGCCGTGCTGGTATTAGTACAGGAGGAAAGGCGAGTATCTCAGGCAATGTTTTAAAAGCATGGAAAACAATAAACACAACCGGGATTATCATAATCAAGGATAAAGGAAGCAAAACAGCATAAAACTTTAGCTGGCTTCTTGAAAAATATTTGGGATCAATATTTGAGCCTCTAAATTTATATTTTTTCATAGCGTTGTCGCCCCCTTACTTTTCACTAAACATAGCATAGGCAACCTTGGATAGACCCCATACCATAATAAGCAGCACAACGGAGATAGCCGCAGCATATCCAAGCTCGAAGCGCATAAGCGCAAAGTCCTCAATATGGTTAAAAATCAGCTGTCCTGCATATTGAGGGGTAGGGTTAGACCCTGATAGCAGTACCCCTACCTGCCCCATTTGGAATGCATTGACAATAGCCATTACCGCACCAAAAAGCATTTGGGGCTTCATGGTGGGGACAGTGATATACACAATTTCTTGGAATCTGTTATTTATTCCGTCAAGCTGCGCGGCCTCATAAATTTCTGGGTCATAGTTTAGTACTCCGGCCAAAATGGCCAAAAAGCCAACACCCATACTAGACCACAAGGTAACAAAAATCATTAGGGGCAATAGATAGGTTGGGTCTTGTAAAAACTGAATCGGCTCTACAATAAAACCCCAGTTGATTAAAGCCGCATTTATAAAACCTCGTTCGTTACCGGAAAAAACAGTACGCCATACAATGGCCACAAAAACGCCACCGGCCATAGACGGTGCATACATGGCCAAGGCGATAAGCGTACGCGGGATCCTTTGTATCTGGGCCAACATCCAAGCAATAAGAAAAGACAGGACAAAACCGCCAGGCCCAATCATGAGCGCAAAGGTAAATGTATTGGGCAGTACGTAGCGCAGGAATATTTCATCCTGTGTCATCAAGATTATATAGTTCAAAAAACCTACATAGTTTGGCACCTGTATGATGTCATAAAACGTAAAAGATAGCCCAATGGCAATAGCTACCGGTGCCGCAATAAACAGCGTAAACAGCAGCGCGTACGGAAGCATTAATAGATATGCGGACATTTCCTCATATAAGGAACGACGCATTTTCTTTTTGCGCGGTTTTATGCTTGCCCGCTCTAATGTACCGGCAGTCATTGGTCACCTCTTGCGGCTTCAATATTTTCTATTATCCAGTCAATATCGCGCAACACAAACTCGCGAATGACATTGCCCTCGTCATCTAGGAAACCAAACTCAATCATCTTGCGCCGCACTTCTCTGTGGATAATCGTAGAAGCGCGGTCGGCAGCTCGCTGTGGGGATACTCCTTGGAATACAATGGAACTCCAAGCATTGGAAATCGCACGCTCTACCATGTATAAACCAGGTACTCGCTGGATTTCGCGCATCCAATGCATTTGATCCATTACCATCATGCGGTGCTCATGTGACATAGCAACCGTATGCCATGCTTCCGGGTTTGATGGGAACCAGAAAAACAGCTCGCCAAAACTGGAGGACATCATTTGTGTGTATTGCACCTGCACGGGTGCTGAAAGCCACCACTGCAACCATTCCCAAGCTTCGTCTAGTTTTTCGCTGTCTCTAAACATAGCGGCTGCATGGCCGTTGGCCATAAACCAGCGTGATACGCTGCCATCCTCTTGCTGGATACCTGGCAGGGGTGCAATGTCCCACAGGCCCTGTATCTCTCTGGCTCCGGATCTAATACCGCGGTATAGCCCAGAGGTAACAATGCCAATAGGTAATTCCCCGCGCCTAAACGAGTCAAAGAACGAAGGTACCTCAAGCGGCAGTGAATAACGCATAAATAAGTCACTCATAAAACGCAGCGATTGAACGCCGTCAGGCTCCGCAATAAGAGGCCTGATGCCGTCCTCAGTAAAAAGCTCAGCACCATGCTGCATATAAAACGGCCAGGTCAGATTAAGAAACTTGAGCGCACCGCCCCACGACAGCGGGTGGCCAAAGTTCATGCCATAGCGCTGAAGTTCAGGTAATATATCAAGCACATCCTGCCAAGTGTCTGGTATAGGCAGCTCCAGGGTATCAAATATATCTGTCCTGTATATTAGCACCTGAAACTCCAGTGACTCCGGCAGCGCAAACATGCCATCCAGGTAAGCATAAGACACCATAGACCCGGGAGGAAACTGTCCCGCAACTTCCCAAAAATTATCAAACTCAGTCATATCATGAAGCGCGTTGCGGCTGGCTAAATCAAAAGGCATCCATGACGGCAGTCCTATCCCTAAATCCGGTACTTCGTTGGCAGCGGCGGACATAATAAGCCGGTTCATGTCTGGCATAACGGATATCCGCACAGGTATCCCGGTTTGTGGGGTAAAGTGGGTATCTGTCAGGTTTTGTAGTAAGTCGATTTCCATAATCGAGCGTTGCGCTACCCAGATATTTAGGTACTCATCATCCAAGCGATTATTAAAACGGTCGCTGGTAAAAGTAACGCCTACTTCCCTGGCTCCATAAACAAAAGCATCCCACCAGGTAGCCCCTGAGCCTACAAGCTCCGCCGGGTCTGTGGAAAGCATGATTGTGTCAATTTCCAGCTGGGTGTGGTTTAGCCGGCCAAAAAGCCTGCCTGCAAGCGCGCTTACAGAGTTTATTGAGCCTGAAAGATTGGTCATATGCAGCGGAAGGTCATCCGGAAACTCCAAAAGACGATCCAGCATATTAAATACAATCATAGTTTCGGCCAGCATATCGGCATTTACACCTGCATCTGTGCGGTATTGCAATCTATAAACCGCATCTTGTAAAACCACGCGGTAAGCTTCCAAAAATGGCACCGCTTCCGGCATGTACCTGGTAAAATTCCACGACCTGGTGGTGTCAACAGATCCCGTACCTGTAATCCGCTGTGCCTCCAGTACAAACTGAGAAACATGCTCTATTACCAAGCGCAGGTTATGAGAAATATCCATAACCGGTTCCCGCTCCAAGGTTATGCTAAGTGTATGGACACCGGCTGGTAGATATACAAAAAACGGATCCCCGGTATCCCGGTTATACAGTATCTGAAAATTAAGATCATCAAAACGCTGGTTACCATGCAAGTTGAAATTCTTAAACTCTTGGAATGGTATCTCACCATTGATGCGCACAGTGATAAATGTCTCAAAATCAACTCTACTGGTTATTGCGTACAAGCCGAGGGCATATAGGCCGTTTTCTGATATATAGATTTCATAAGTGGGTGCTGTCCCCGGTTCATTGATTGCGACCGCGTTAATAAGCCGCATATCAGGGTGTACAGGAGTTGCCCTTACAGAGTTTATACTGGTAAGCACTACATCGGCGGAATTTTTTTCGGTATAGTCCGCGCCGCTTAGACTAATTGTTTGAGTCTGGGCAGGAGCAGTTTGCGGAGTGCTGGCTCTATACTCGGCATATGTTTGAATGGGTACAGGAGGGCTGGCGGTAAGCTCCCCAATATAAGTTGACTGAGCGATGTTTGTAAGCTGGATAATATTCTCCCCAGCCTCAAGATGAAACAAGAAAGGCGTTGCCGTGCTAAAGGTAGTATCATGAAAATAATCCCGCTGCCAAGTAGCTCGGCGGCGAGTTAAAGGTGGCGATTGATCCCCAAAAGTATTTGTTGGGAAGTCTTTGGTCTCATCATAAAAAACCATCCGCATCGCGATGGTATCCATCTCCATAAACTGGCTTTCATCGTTTATTCTTACGCGAAAAATTGATGGGCTGTGGGTCGTTATCTCAACCAGATATTCAAGGTTTAGTTGGTACAGTCCTTGTTGGTCTACGGATAATACAAAATAAGCCATGTCCCCATGGGCAAGGTACAGGCTTTGATCTGGGTTTAGCCCATGTGCTGCTTGAGGAAGGGCATAGCTTGTGCTAGTCCCATAGGGCAAGCTTCTCTCCCGGCGAAAGTCTATGTAAGTTCTCCTATAATTTCTAAGTGAGCTGCGCAATAAGTGCAAGGCCTCAGCTACAATTTCTGGGTCTTCGCTTTCGATAAATCGCGCCTGGTTGGAAAAGACGGCAAATAAAATAAAGACAATCACTAACGTCAACGCAGATAGTAATAAAGCGATTTTCTTTTTCACATTATCCCGCCTTTAATTATAGCAAAATAATTCGAAATCAGTCCCGCCTGTCGCCAAAATTGCGTTGAAGCGTTCGCAATTTCGGCTCGGGCGGGGACTGTTTCTCATTGATTTTGCTTTAGTGCATGTTGGGGGCGGCATTGCCACCCCCAACATGCTCATTAATCTTTAGTCAAAAGTACGTCCATACCAGCGTTCTAGTGATTCTCGTAATTCTTGATCCGCGCGAGCCAAGCGTTCGTTGGCGTTGCGGTTCCACTCTGGTAGGCGTGCAAGTACATTGCCAAGCCATTCTGCGTCATGGGCAGCAGCTCCTGCTACATATGGGTTAAGCACATTTTGCCACTCCCAAATAACGCCAACCATGGCTCCGGCTTCTTCAACATACCAGGGGAAAGCCGTCCCTTCTACACCCACAGTATCACCGTTTTGCATGATATCCATAACTTTGTGGAAACCAGGGAAACGATCAGCATCAGCAAGCTGGCTCAAGCTCTCTGTAGAGAACATGGTGTTTAGCTGGAAATCGAAGTCAGGGCCAGTAACAACCGGGAAACTTGGGAAAACAAGTGTGCTTATAGCAGGAAGATAGGATACGCCTTCTTCTACCACAATTGTGCCCACAACTTGCTCCTGAGCAGCACGAGCTTCCCATGCACGGTTATCTGTCATATAGAACATCATAAACGAAAAGGCTATTTCTAACCTTGCCATTTCTTCATCGCTAAGTGCTGGGTCACCGTCATCCATGGCGTAGTTGAAAATCGCCCATGGCGTTAGTAGTAACCTTACGGTATTGTCTCTTGTTGCAGTGGATGGGAAGGGGTAAAGATCCCAGTCATTGGATACGGCTTTAAGTGGCCCTGTTTCTGCAACTGTGGCCACACGACCCAATTCCCATGCGTTACAATGGTGTGTAAGTATTGCACCTTGCGACCAGAAATTAATGCGCCACCACTGGTATTGCTCCATTATGCCTGATGGCAACAAGCCTTGCACATTTAGATTTTCAACAGCAGCGTTTGTCCATGTTGGTACCAGTTCCAAAACATCGCGCACAGCATCGGCTTCTAGGTTAACAGAAGGTACACCATCTGGGCCTGGGCGTGCCATTGAGTAATGGGTAT
>WQVY01000106.1 GCA_009785605.1 Defluviitaleaceae bacterium
CATTTGGGACAAAATCGACACAGGTGTGTCGGATGATGGTAGTATTTGTTTAGGCTAGTTCCTGACGCGAAACAGAATCTTGACTGCAGCGAGATGATGTAGGGCGGAGGGTTTAGTATATAATTTATTATTCGCACGGGAGGTGCATTATGAAAGCAAATAGCTTCGTTGAATTAAGTAACGACGAAATGATGCTAGTAGAAGGTGGCAGTGTATCTGATTTGACTGATGCTGTATTTTGGGGTCTTGGATTCATTGCTAGAGTAACTGTAGAAGTGGTAAGAGCCACAGCTGATGTGCTAACTTTACCAGCAAGAGTTTGGCTTTTTAGCTAAACACAACAATACCAATATTAGGAGGTTATGTAGTGAACGAGTGGAACTTAACTAACAATTCATTTATTGAGTTAGAACCCGATGAGGCCATGGCTGTTTCTGGTGGCATTTTGAAGCTACTATCACATGGATTGAAATGGCTTGGAGTGATTGCGGTTGTTGATCAAATCATACAAGGCGGTCAAGCCTTTCGCGATGGCTGGAATGCAGCTGGGGAACATATTACGTGGAGATAATCCATAAGATGACGTTCTCTAATTTCAATGCAGTATACGATAATGTGTAGAGTACTGCTCTACGTATTGTCACAGACAGTTGCACTATGTATATGGTGCAACTGTCCTGTTTTACAAATATACCAATGCTACATTATCATTTGCACATAAAACGGAGGACATCGTATGGATAAAATCAGTATTTATTTGGTCAAAATAAAAAATATGAACAAGCGTAATATAATCTTAATATTTTTGCTTATTATAGTTCTCTTACTCTTACCACAGATAGGCTTCGCACTAGGTTTTATATCGCGGCATATTTGGGAATTTTTCATGCTACTAATCGAACGGTTGCCGTGGAGATAAAGGTGCATATATTGGGTTGCAGAATAGATTACAGGAAATTTGAGTGTCCATAGGTGGGACAATAACTGCAATCATTGTAGTGCAACTTAGGAGGTTGTATATATGTTTAACTTGAAAATTCAGTTTTATCTCTACATTTTTATAACGTGTGCCATTTTTGTAGATATAGTACTACGGATAGTCGGGCAAGATGAGTTTTTTGTGCCATTTTTACTAAGAAATTTAGCAACAACTAACAGTATTTGGGTGCTTTATTATGACCAAAAAAGCAATGGGATAATGGCTATAAAAAGCCAGATGCAAAAAAGTGATGACCGATTATACCTAAAATCATTCTTGCTATTTCTATATGGTTCTATGGTTCTTTTTATACTCGTATTTATTAGCGAAATTGTGATGAAGCAGAATATGAGTGTCTCTGTGTTAATGATTCTAATCATTGCGCTAGCAGGTATATTATTTTGCTTATATAAAGTCATCCGAATTGTAACAACAAACCCAAAAGTGGAAGAAGTCAACCCCAGAAAAGACAAACCCAGTCATGACCATCCCTAAAACCGCAAATCATCGCTAGGGAACGGTTCTCTGGCTTAACAGAGCATCCTATTTTGTCACTAGCCTACTCATAATAATGAATATACGAGGATGTCCCTAAGCAAAGAAGTATACGACAAAAAAACCGCCCAAAGGGCGGTTACTACTACACAGCATGTAAAACAAAAGTCTCGGTTTCAACAAATACGCTTAGAATATCACTAAAAGCAATGTGTTCAACTTCAACACTTCTATTGGTGCGAATTATCTCCCCAATATACATTGTTTCTTGCTCTAAAACTTCAACAATTCTTGCAATTTCGCCAGTACGCAATTTTACTTTGTCATATTCTTTAATCATTGTTCCGCCTCCTAATTATCAATATGTACTGTCAACAATCGTACTTCGCCTAACTTAACGTCATCCATCCATGCGGTCAAGACCTTAGCGGATTTTCCGTTCTCGCCCTCCAAAATCATTACAACTTCATAAAGGTCGCCATACCCTTTGTTACCTTTATATTTGGCAGGGAATTTGGAGATGTTACTTCTGATATTTTCAATTAGTTTATCCACATTATTAAGATTATAGCCTAACGCTCTTTCAAAAGCTATCGTTTTATCCTTATCAGCTTGTTCATTTAGCGCGTATTCTGTAAATTTCTTGATAGGAATGTTAATTTTAGCTACGCGAGATAAAAAATTCAATTGAACATCACCCCGTTAGCCATTATATCACAGTGCAATGTATTTCGCATATATGCAAAAAATACCCTCAAGGAGGCCCCCCATGAAACCAATAATAATGGACATGAAAGAAATGTCTCTAAGCAAAGAAGTATACGACAAAAAACCAGGCCTATTCTTCACCATATTCATATACGGCCTATTCGCGCTGGTAATAACCGCCGCAATATGGGCATACTTTGGCAGGCTAGACGTTGTAGTGCGTGCCCAGGGCATAATCCGCCCCAACGCCCAAACAGCCGTGGTACTAAACGCCCTGCATGGCGAGTTAACAGGCGTGTACTTTTATGAAGGACAGCGGGTGTACCGTGGCGATGTGTTGTACACCCTAGACACTTTCCACCTGGAAAACGACCGCCAGCTACTTACCCAACAACTATCCCAGCTAAACTTCGAGCTGGAAAGTCTGGAACTTTTCCACGACTCTATATACGCTGGGGAAAACCTTATAAACAGCTTCAATTACGAGGCCAGTGCGCGGTTAGACAGTTTCCTTGTTAGTTTGGGCGCGATAGAGCATGGCGCAAACAACCGATTGCGCTCGTTTCAGGAAGAAGAAAGCGCGCTGGAAACCGCAATAGCACACGCGCGTTTCGAAGTGGAAGTGCTGCGTGCCTTCGAAAATTCTGTAAACCGTGGCCAAGACCTTTTTGGCGGTGCGCCAGAAAATAACCGCGATAGAGAGGTGCGCAACAACTACCGCAACCAGTTTTTGCACTTCACATTAGAGCGGGACAACCTGCGATTTCAAATAGAAACGGCGGAAGCAAGTTTGTTGGGTTACCGGCAAATTCGCAACAGCATAAATAACGGGTACAGTGTTTTTGCGGAACATTGCATTTACCGCAGTATGTACGAGGAATTTCTTTTGCAATTGCAAACGCTGGAAGAAAATATTGCAATAGCTACGGAAAACTACCGCGTTTATGCATCCCTGTACCAAGGCGGTGCGGCTTCTTATGCGGAACGCCAGGCGGCATTTACTATGCTGGAAACGGCGTATGCTCGCGTGGCGGAAGCTGAATCCAACTTCGCAATACGCATAGATAACGAAATCCGCAATGGGGAAAACGCTGTAACACGCTTGCAAAACCAGGTAGAACTATTGCGGGCAAGCACTTTGGCTGGCATCAGTACCCAAGCTACAGCACTAGAAACTGCTATTGTCGAAATGAACACGTCGCTTTCTCAGTCAAGAGTGCAGCAAGACGCCATGTTTTTTGTGGAAGATGAAGCAGGTGACGCGGCTATGCTACGCCTTGGCGAGTTAAACAGAACCCATGGAGAAATGAGCATAATAGAGCAAGAGGCCGCCCGCCTTACTCTAAGCCTAGCAAGCATAGACGCGCAAATAGAAGACTCTACAGTACGTGCGCCAATAGACGGCATTGTTACAATACACACAGAACTTACCGAGGGCGGATTTATATTGGCTGGCGCACAAGTACTGTCCATAATCCCTGCGCGAGAAGACACACTTAGTGCCAACATTTTCATAAACAACAACGACATTGGGCAGATTTTGGAAGGCATGACAGTGCGGTACGACATAGCGGCCATGCCGCGGCGGGATTTTGGCGAAATTACAGGTTACATCACCCGCATTTCTACCGATATTTCAACAGAGCAGGGCACAGTGGGGTATTTTCTTATAGAATCAGAGCTGGCAGACATTGTATATTATGACTCCCGCGGCAACGGAACAACCCTGCGGGTGGGTATGGCCTTTGATGCCAGGATAGTTGTAGACCAAGAGCGGATTTTGTTTTTTCTGCTGGATAGGCTGAATTTGTTATTGAATTAGGAGACCGACCATGAAAAAAATATGTATGATTTTGCTGTTTGTGCTACTGCCCATTACGGCATATGCTGAAACATTCACATATGAAGAGGCACTTGAACTAGCCCTGGCCGAAATGCTAAATGTGCGAAACCTGGACGCGCAAATACGCGACGCAGAAGAATTGCGCCGCGACCTAGGCGAAGAGTTGCAACGACTAGAACGCGGCACATGGGCCCAAGAAAGAACAGACGAACTTTTTGACCTATTGTGGGAAATTGATATGCAGTTATGGAGCGCGAACACAGGACAAGAGCAACTCACGGGCTTTACAAACGACGCGTTGCAGCAATTTTTGCTGGGGTTAACACATTTTAACGAAGAAGGCGCAGATATACTGGTGTCGGAAGCACTGCAAGCGACAATCATGGGTTTGCTTTTCACCCAAAGCACTGGTGGCGGTATAGCGCAGTTAGAGCGACAACGGCAGCTAATTTTTGAAGAGCTGGACAGCCTATCATCTGGCGAACTTGCGCGAGAACTTACAGAAAGCACGCGCAGCAATATAACAGACATAAACAGGTATACGCAAAATTTGGAGCTGCAGCAAGAGCACGCGCGGCTGGTGCGCGAGAACAGTTTGCGCAATGCAATTACAACTGTAAAAGAGCTCGATGCTCATATTGCGGTGGCAGAAAGAGGGCTGGAACTGACCCAAGAAAATTTGCGACGGATAGCCTTGCGGTACGAACTTGGCAGGGTAAGCAGTAATACCATCCGCCTGGCACAGCAAAACGTACAGCTACAGCAAATGGAGCTAGGCGAATTACAGCGGGTACACAATAATGCAATGCGAAACATGAATCATATACTCGGGCAGCCGTTAACGCAAGTTACAACTGTTATAATAGAACACGACGAACTGCCAGCATACGATGAAAACCATATAGCCAAAATAATACAGCAGACAACAACCATCCGCCAACTGGAGTTGGAAGTAACCCGCACAAGAGAGGCACGCCGCGCCTACACCGGCCAAAACCGCGAAACCATAACAACGTTACAAGACGCATACGACCGAGCAGTACTGGCACGCGACCAAGCAAAACTGGCACTGGAAGTAGCTATGCGGCACAATTTTTCAGAACTGGACAGATTAACAGGCAGCAAAGCCGCACTAAAACTGGAGCTAACACAAGCAGAGTTGCAACTGGAAACTGCACTGCATAATTTCTCCCTTGGGCGCATTACCTACCACGAAGTAGAGCAAGCACGGTTTGCTATATTTGTGGTAGAGCGGAATATTGAAACGGTGTATGTACAAATGTGGGGGCTTGAGTTTTTGTTGGATAATCCTTTGTTGGTGTGATTCGACAACTATGGAGCGGTTTCCTGACACATAAAAAAATCCAACTGGTAACCAAA
>WQVY01000107.1 GCA_009785605.1 Defluviitaleaceae bacterium
TACCTGCTTTCATAAATCTTCCGACACAAAGCCCAAGCAATTGCTCTTTATCTTCATATCTACTCCATGAATATAACGCAGCATTATGGATTTCATCGGTAGCATATTCTTCCATGTTGTCAATTGTTTCAAAAATCCAATCGCTGTAATGCATAGTCAAAACTTTGTATACAGCATCCGATTTTCCTGTCCTCGCATACGCAACTTTTCCTATAAATCTATAAGGGCCAAACTTTACTACTTCAAACTTTTGCATTTTACAATCCTCCGAGATTCCTACGGATTTTCATTGATTGGATACCATAACTCCATGTACGCCATATCGGTTTTATCAGGGAAATACAACTCCGGCATCGAATGATGACAAATAATATTGTGCTTTTTCATCCATGAATTAGCGAACCCACCCGCTTTATAAATCGCGTTGGTTACAAGGTCGTCAAAGGTTTCTGCCTCAAAGCCGCACACCACATACGCCCCGATGTTCAATTTCATGGTGTGAAAGCCATCAAGTTCGATTTCCGCTGCCGCTTCTTTTCCAGCAAAATAGGAAAAATGGCCTTCCGGCGCATCACCACCGTAGCCAATACCAAGTTCTCGCCCGCCGGGTATGCCTTGTATATTGTGTTTAACTTTGTGAAAACGCCCCCATGTCATGCCGGGGTCATCAACTCCTGTAACTTTGCCGTCCGGCCTATACCAATCCAAGCGCACATAATCACTTACGCCAATAAAATGAAGCGGCTCGTCCAGCGCCCGGCGGTTCATTTCCAAAACCATGCCATCGCTGATGAGCGGTACACCCTCGTCAATCATCACATATCCCAACAACAAGTCGGGTTTATTGAAGTTGTGGAGCAGGACAGGATTATCACGATATTCGGCAGGGGAGAAACCATAAGCATCTTTGAACGCTCGTGTAAATACTCCGTGGCTGCTAAAACCGTAATTTAACGCCACATCCATAATTCGATTTTCTTTGTTTTTAAGAATTTCAACAGACCGTGCTAACCTACGCAACTTGATATACTCCTGCACAGGCTTTTTGACGAGCCGTGTAAAGAGCCTGTGGAAATAGAAATACGACAAGTTGGCTACCTCGGCCAATTTATCTAGCGGGATTTCGTCACCAACATTGTCTTCAATATAATCCACAGCTTTTTGGATGGATTCCCATGCATGCATAACAAAACACCTCCAAGTGCGAATTTTAACATCAAAGAGCCGCCCATTATGCGTTGAACCTTCGCGGAATGGACGGCTCAAATGTAGTTTAAAGTTCGCATCTGCAACCAATATATCATGGCAAGCAGGAGGTACGCTTGGCAGTGGTTGCTCTTTTTACACTACTTCGACTTTTTTTGATATACAGTTGCCAGTAAATTGCAATAATCGGGTATGCTTTCAATTTTCGGGTCGTGGAACGTACCCGCAAAATGGGTGCATTTAACATACGACATACCACCAATGGTGTATTTCTTGGGATGACAGAAGTTAATATTGCACCCTGTACATTCGCCATCATCAAAAGCAAACCCCGCTTTAATATGCATTGGGGCGTTTTCAATATATGTGCAGTGCTTGTCCACATCGGCTATATATATCCGCAATGTAATTTTACCCGTGTTATTATCAATTCTTATCCGGGAAACCATGTTTTTGCTTTTCACACCCGTCTTTGAATAACCAATTTCTGTGTACGACGATGCGCCCCATAATCGGTTGCCGAAGTCATAACCCAATGCGCCTATTGCATCGTCATATGCAAAGATGAATGCCTTATCATCTTCGGAAATTACATCAAATTTTTCTTCGGACAACGTACCTCTTATGCCTATATCATAGGCAATTACTTGTTGTACTTCCTTCTCTTTTGCTTGGATGTCTGCGCCTTTGAGGCGACTGATATATCCCCATAATGGAAAAATTGCTCTGCGAAACCACCAGCGGCATATTTTTCACAAATATCAACAAATAATTTCAACCCAAAGATGACATTGTTAAAATCATCGAGTTTATACGAGATTGCAGTTTTGCCTTCTTTTTTTGATATGGTGAAACCGCTTTTCGTGAGGTCCTTTTTATCTGTGGATTGGATTCTTACATCCCCTTCGTACAACACAAGGGTTTTCATATTCTCATCCAAAAATAATGCTTGCTTTCCCATTGCGTACAAGGTACTCAACTTGGTGTATTCCCATGTCCAATACTCTGTTGAAATTTTCTTTGCTTTTTTGATTACATTATAAATGCTCCACAGCGCATTTTTGTAAAAGTCATGGTCATGCCCATTCAAATGCTCATCCGCAATGATAATGTCATCATATTTTATTTCGGCTGTACTTTTCATACGACAGTCCTCTCTACCCGGCATATGTTCTTGTGTCTGTTGCTGCATTTGTCGCTACATCCATACTTTGCACTCCTCCTGCTTGGTTGCATAGGCGAGCAGTTTGTGAAGCAAACGACCAACCCAGTGAAAGGATACCACAGAGAAGATGTGGTTTCTTTTCCTAGAATGTTTAAATGTGTCCAATATTATTTGATGATAAATTTCTTTAAAATCAATTAAAGCGGACTAAATGAGAAACAGCCCAGCCCGGGTCGAAAATAGCGGATGTTTCAACGCTTTTCGGCTCAGGCTGGGCTGTTTTCAAATTAGTTCGCTATACCTTGTTATGTGAGATAGTGATGTTAGACGAGTTCACAAACGGTATAGTAAGATACTATAACTCTTTTTCAAGCCACACAAAACAACAACTTCCATCAGAATCACTTTCGGTTTGCATTTGTTTTATTACCCAACCTTCGTTCAGCAAATCGTTAAATGCGTCATGAACACTGCCACTACCTTGATTTAATGAGATAATTTTTTGTTTTCTTGATTTCTCGTTAATTAACAAATCATCTTTTTCAATTAACACCAAGGCGTGTATATTATCTCCCCGCGATGGTCTTGATGCATGAACGTCAATTACTTTCCAGCCTTGTTCCAACATTGGATTTATACTTTCTAATCCAAACGAACCTCCTGGATGCGCTTCAATAAACATAAATTTTTGCATAAACGACCCCCATTTATTTTTATTTAATTTTAGTGGATGGTGCAATTGCATACAATTTCCACCTGCATCCGCAGCAAAAGTAACGCAACCCCGTTACACATACCCCCGCCCAGCAAACCAAAATACCGCCACAATCCCAAGCACCCCAACAGCCCCCGTAAGCGGCAAAGCCACACTAAGCCCAAACCCATGGGCCAGCCACCCAGTAACAAAAGGCCCAAGAAACATCCCAAGCCCATATACCGCCTGAAAAAACCCCATGGCAGTAGCGCGCCGTTCGCCCGGTATGTCCTTGATGCTAAGCCCCATAAGCAAAGTATAAGCTATAACATTGCCAGTACTTATAAACACTTGCACAGCAAACAGATGCCACACTCTACTACAAAAAGCAATAAGCACACAACCCAACGCCGCCATAGCAAACCCTACAACTATAGTATTGCGCGCACCAATTTTTTGCGGGAGCACGGTACCGGCCATAGGCGACACAATTAGCCCCGGTACGGCACTGGCCAACCCCAGCATACCCAGCACAAAAGGGCTGGCCCCCATCCCATAAGCAAGCAAAGGCGTAAAACCAAACGCGGTAGAAAACATTATGTACTGCGACAATATAGCCAAGAATGAAGTGCACAACAGCCCAGGATTACGGGCAACGCCCAACAAGTCCGCAAGCCGTGGCGGGGATTTAGCATCTTGCCGCTTTTCTGCTATACCCATACCGGCCACAAGCCCAATAAGCCCGGCTATGCCGCTCAGCAAAAAAGCATAGGGCACACCCAGCAACCTGGCTATTAGCCCACCAGCTAAAAACGCAACCATCCGCCCAGCGGCATTGGCAGCGTTAAGATAACCCATGGACTTTGTTGCTTCATTGGGCGCATAGTAGCTGGCACCCAATATGGCAAAAGCAACCCAAGAAGCAGCCGCAACGCCACCCAAGCTACGCGAAAGCAACATTGTATACGGGTGAGGGAAGAAAAATACGACAAAACCGCTCAAAGAAGCAAAAAAAAGGCCAGACAGCACAAATATTTTGCGCTTGCCAAGCCTGTCAGACAAGATACCCAAGGGGAAGCGAATGGCCATCTGCGTAAAGCCATATGCACCCACGATTAGCCCAATCAAGCGCAAATCCGCACCAAGCAATTCCGAATAAGGCGAGACATATGGCACATATGCATACAACGCAAACCAAAATATTGCGGTTACTACATAAAAAAGGGGCAAACGCTTGGCTTGCATGTTCATAACGGCCTCCTTGGGGACTGTGTACAACTCTACATAGCGTCACTACCCCTTGTTTTCGAAGCAATAGGAAATATAGGGATTATAAGCACTAAAGCCATATTCATCATAAAAAACGAAACCCTGCCAGGCTCATGCAAAACCATCTCTAGAAATATAAACAAATGCGAAACACAGTAAAACCCAAGCCCAGAAAAAAATATAACATTGATTGCCGCCTTCCGTGGCCACGAAAATATACCGCTTTTATAGTCATATAAGGCCGGTTTAAACTCGATTACATCATCTTTGTTCATTCGTAGGACCAAAAAAAGGGCAAGCGGTGCAACCCACATATGAATATAACTGCCAATATTCCCGATGCCACCAGAAAGGCTTCTCATATATATAGCGTGTGCAAAAATGCCTAAGCAAAACAGGTAGCCAATAATCATACACACGGTATAAATCTTGTAGTACCTTCTTACACGCAGTGTCTGCACACAGCCACCCCCAAAATAAAACAACCTGGTTGCAACAAGACACTAAGGTGTCTTGTTTGTCGTGTTATCATCTACTCATATTAAATACGAAAGGTTGATGAAACATGAACCAAGACATCATCACAAGGGCAGCAGAAGTTATCAAATCAAAATCCGGCTATGTAGGCGGCGGGATGGAGGGGTATGCCGTACTGGCACTTCTTGACGAAAATGGCTACCCAACCGCATCAACACTAACCATAGCAAAGGCTGACGGTATTAACTGGCTTACA
>WQVY01000108.1 GCA_009785605.1 Defluviitaleaceae bacterium
AATACTCACGATACGATTGCTGGCATTGCGCCTGCGGCCATTGCATATTGCAAGTATCCGACTATTAAGAAGTTTTGTGGTGATTATAGCTATCGTAAAACATTCATCGCGGATGTTGCCGCTAACCTGGGAATAGGTGTTGATATATCACCCAAAATCGCCATGCACGATGGGGTAAGTCCTAAACGCTGGATTGTCGAACGCACTCTTGCCTGGGCTAACCACTCACGCAGACTTTTAAGGATTATGAAATTTCCTCTACTTCCTCTGAAAACATGTTTATGGTTTCTCATATTGCTACGTTACTTCGACGTTTTTGAGGATGGGTTCTTACATACTCCAGCCTTATACCTTCATATTATATACTTACTGAGTTAGAAAAAATTCTTCTACTACACGCACAACCTGTCCGTGGCTATTTACTTGCACATACATAGGCACCCTGCGAAATGTAGAAGCACCAGCCAGAGATTCGTCCGCCAACCATGGGCGCGCCTGTATAAAATTTTGTAAGTTT
Organism: Defluviitaleaceae bacterium; assembly: GCA_009785605.1. Taxonomy (GTDB): domain Bacteria; phylum Bacillota; class Clostridia; order Lachnospirales; family WQUN01; genus WRAN01. Next base: position 518 of record WQVY01000108.1, read on the forward strand.
GTAGCGCGATATCTGTTGCCATAGGGGAGGGTGCAAGGCAGGTCTAGTGCTGCATCTACAAATTCAAATATAGTCTCTGGTGTTATTTCAAAGCTTAGTGTCTGAGCTGAGATGCGGTACTCGTATGGCCAGCCGTCATTTAACGCTGTTTCTGGGTCCAGGCCCAGCTCTGCTATTCTTGCTTCATTATTCCAGTTTACCAGCTCTACATTAATATGGCGTATGTAGTAGCCACTTGGCATCTTGTCATACAATGTCCAGTCATGACTTGGGAATTGCGCTTGTTGTTCTTCTACCCAGTTTGGCCACAACTCGTCTATTCTTTGTTGGTCATGTATAAATATTATTTCTACTTGGTCTAGATACAATGTGTTGTTTACTATTGCTATTGCGCCAGTGTAAGAGCCAGGCTGGCGCGCACGTATACTTATATCGTCTTGGGTATAGTCATGCCATGTCCATGTTTCTTGTATTTCGCTACGTCTTTCGTTTACTATAAGCTCTGCTGCGTAGTCGCCGCTTGTGACATTCCAGCGATATACATAGATATCACTATCTACGCGCCCTGTTTGGCCCGTATTAACAGAGAATGATACAGCTTGTAAATTTCCTATATGCTCAAACAAAAAATCTGCATTTGCATAAAAATTTTGCACCGGGACTTCCCACATCAAGCGTGCTGCATGATATGTTAGCGGCTCATAATATACGGTTAGAGTATATGGGCCGTGGCCGCTTTGGCCATGGTCCTGGCCTATCTGGATGCCTTGCACCCACCAACCACTTGCGGGTTGTGGCATATAGCCAACTATGCGGGCAGTCTCGTGAGCAGCACCTACATATGGAGTGCCTTGTATGCTTGCTGTGCCATTTTGTTCATCGCCAGTGTACTCGTATGCGTTTGCAGCATTGTTGGCCCTATTCATTGCTAGGCCTACGCTTAGCGCAACTACAACCAACAATATAAAGATAATAAATATTTGTGATGGCTTTTTAAATTTTAACACGTTCTTCACTCTTTCTTTTATGCCGCCCTCCCCAAAGGATAGCGGGCCGGCATTTATAATTTTATTGCCTGTGGCCATTGACAATAATGTTAGTGTGTAGTCTTTCTTGATACCAACGCCCATTTTTTTTATCACACGTTCATCGCATGACATTTCCATGTCTTTACCCATTAATAAAAATGAAACCCACACTAAGGGGTTAAACCAATGTAATGCCAGTGCAAAATAAGCCACCAGTTTAACAATATGGTCCTTACGCGAGATATGGGATTGCTCATGCAATAGTACATAGTCACGCTCATGGTTTTTAAGGTCTATTGGCAAATATATTTTGGGCTTTATAATCCCCAATACAAAAGGCGATGTGATATCTTTTGCCTTGTATACATTGCTACCTATACGCCTGGCACTTGCCATTCTTAGGCTTAGCATGTAATAAGAAACTATTGCGTACAACAACATAGCCACAACACCGGTAAGCCACACCCCCGCAAAAACATTAGGCCACCACAGAAATTGTGCCGGTGCAGCACTATACAAGTCTAGGGGTGCAAAATTGCCGCTGATTATGCTGCCATATTGCACAGTAGTATTAACCGGCATTGGTGCCAGTATAGATTCAGATTCCAACACAGGCATTGATGGTATAGCTGGCACTTGCAATATTGCTAGATTTTGTGTTATTGGTTGCGACGAGTTAAAGGGGATTAGGCTAAACGCGCTTTCTATAGAGAAGGGGAACAACAACCTAAAACCTACAACTACCCACAACAAATATGAAGCAGACTTGGGTGCTTTTTTAAGAAGTAGCCTAGCAAGCCATACTGCCGCTATAACAAACGAGCCGGTTATACTCATATTCAAAACTGTGATGAAGATATCATGCATTGCTAGTCAACCTCCTGATGCGCTTCTATTAACTGTACTAGCTCATGTGCTTCCTTGGAAGATAATTTGCCACCACCTACAAAAGCGGCTATAAACTTTGGTAATGAGCCACTGAAGGTACTGGCAACAAACTGGCGGCTCTGGTGCTGTTGTAGCTGGCCATATGTCAAAACAACAGTTACAACTGCATTGTCGTTTTTGAAAATGCCTTTATCACATATTCGCCTTAATACTGTGTATGTTGTGGACTTTTTCCAACCCAGCTCTTGATATGCTATGTTTACCAACTCTGGCGATGCAACTGGTGCTGTACGCCATATTATTTCTGCTAATTTTTCTTCTGCTAGTGTAAGTATGCTTTCGCTCATAGATTGTGCCGCTGCATTTATGGCTTGATATGTAAACACTCAACTTTTTTAAATGCTTTGGCTTTCCTCCTTCATGTTTTGGTCTAGTCACTCTAAACCCAGTCTATCATCTCTAGACTAGACTGTCAATGCATGAGTCATATCCATGCAGTTTTGATGATACCGATAAAGGTTTCTTTTATATAAAATATCACCACAACCATTGCATATAGCTTACAATCCGATATAAAATCATCATAATACAGAAGTAGGCTTCTACTGATATAATCAACATCACAACCAACCGGGATAAGAACCAACCGCCGCTACTTAACCGCCATTATAATATTGTGCATTAGACTTCTCCGGAAACTTCCTTTGCGGCCAAAAAATCTTAGGCATTAGTAAGTTTTTTGGCCGCTCATTTGGAGTTTCCGGAGAAGTCAATCGAAAGGAGCGAAGCGACATATGCGTAACATCTTGTTAGTGAAAGATAATAATGAAATTATGACGTCGAACATCAACCTACTTAAACGGTATGGCGGTTATAACATATATCACGCCACTAACATAGAAGAAGCGCGATGCGTTATAGCAGCTACCCCTTTGGATATTACTTTGCTGGATATTAACCTGCCGGGCGGCAGCGGCCTTGACTTCCTTGCGGAGGTAAGGCAAGAAAAAAATACCCCGGTATTGATTTTATCTGCCCTTGAAAAAGTAGAAGATAGAATATAGGGCCTAGAAACCGGGGGCAACGCATATCCGCAAAAACCCTACGACAACCGGGAACTACTTTTAACCATAGAAAAGCTATTGGAGTTAAAGGAAGAAGTACCAGACACCGTAACACGAGGCGCTTTGACGTAAAAGTCAATAATAATACCGCCCTTGTAAACGGCAAAAATATTGGGCTAAGCCACAATATAGAGTTTTCTTTGCTTAATATTTTTGTGAAGCACGAGAACAAGACCCTAAGCCCAGGATATTTGTATCAGGAAGTTTGGGGGCAGGCTATGGCCGGAAATGACAATGCTTTAAAAACCGCAGTGTCGGAACTGCGTAAAAAGCTGGCTGGTTCTGGATTTGTTATTAAGACCGAACGCGGTAAGGGGTACCGCTTTGGGGTAAATTGATAATGATGAGGCATTTGTGCATATTTTTCATGAGAAATATACAGGTGTTGGTATCCATCATGTACTTCATAGTTCTACACGCTCCACACTTGGTAGACTCTCTGCCCGTGCAGATTCTATTGATTCGAAAAATTCATCAGGAAATTTACCAAGGCTGTCGAAAAAAATGTCATCTGCATTGTCCTTTGAAAAGAGTACAACCATACTGCCAAACTTGCTGATACCAACCTCTGTTCCAGTGAATCTAAATTCTTTTGGCAAGCGCACGGCTTGGCTTTTTCCACTTGCAAATAATTTTGCTGTTTGCATTGTAATCACCTCAACGTTAGTATATACCAAGGTAGCTACCCTGGGCAATGAAAATTGGGTAAAACGTAAGGATTTCCAAACCTTTCACAAATAAAAGCAAACGCCTGTTATAATCCCGATAAGATGTATTATTGGGTATTGTGTAGGCGTTTTTATAATGGGATATTGGAGGTATGATTATGACAGGAAAAAGGTTTACTAATCTTTACAAGAAAAGGCTTGGTAGTATCAAAAAGATGATTGCACTGCTATTGGTGGTGGTGATAGCGGTAGCTGTTATACCTACCATGGCAACGCCGGTAAGCGGCGCGGAAGTATTGTTGATATTTGCGCCTGATTGTCCAGAGGCTTCAGAGTACGAAACCAACGATTATGATGATGGTTATAAAGTTGATAAAACTACTGAAGAGCCCATTGGGGTTGTGTTGTCAAGGACTGTTTTTAAAACGGAAAAAGCCCATAAGCAAAGGCTTGTAAAACGCCTTGCTTATGGGCTTTGTTGTGTTTCTGCTGTTGGTTACTTATTTTTGGTAAGTTGTGCTTGAAGTTCGGCTATGAGTGCCGCCTGTTCTGCAATAGTTGTGTCTTTTTCAGCAGTTATACCCTGCCACTTTTCACGTTCTCGCCGTTCCGCATTATGAATAGCCTGTGCTTC
>WQVY01000109.1 GCA_009785605.1 Defluviitaleaceae bacterium
ATTGATTTATATTACAACGCAAAAAACATGGAAACGGAGTCTTTCTTCCGCCGCTTTTTGACCTATTCGCTGGAAATGGTCGAGCTTAGCGGCTTTTTTGATTCCTTCGCGCATATTGATTATATTGCCAGACATTGCGAAAACACTAATAAGATTTTTTATTACCACAACTTCCCCCAAGAGTTTGATGCTTTACTCAAGGCATTGGCAGACAGGGACTTGGCCCTGGAGTTAAACACCGCCCGGCTTGGAGATGATAATGCCGTACAGCAGTTGCTACCTATTTACAAGCGGTTTGTGGCTCTTGGCGGCAAGTACGTGACTATAGGCTCGGATGCGCATGCGCTACCGGGGCTGGGGCGTTATCATGGCAAAGCTGTGGATATGGCCAAGGAAATTGGGCTTATACCGGTCTATTACAAAGAGCGTAAGCGTCTGGTATGTGCCCCGTAGATATGACTAGGTTTTGATGATACCGATAAAGGTTTTTTACTCCTATAACTAAGCAAAGAAAGGAATAATCCATGCTAAGAAATTTTACATTGTACGTAGAAAAAGACTACCAAACCATGAGCCAAAAGGCCGCAGAAATCTTCGCCGCTGCCGTAAACCTGGCCCCAACGGGCGCATACGGTTTCGCCACCGGGTCGACCCCTATTGGCATGTATGAAGCTTTGATAAAAATGCACAAATGTAACAAGGTCAACTTATCCGCAATAACTGCTTTCAACTTAGACGAATATTACCCCATTAGCGCAAGTGACCCCCAAAGCTACCAATACTATATGCGCAAAAACTTGTTTGACGCGGTCAACCTGCCGCCAGCAAACACCCATATCCCCAGCGGCGAGGCCAAAAACCCGCTGGCCGAATGCATAGCATACGACGAAAAAATAGCCGCTGCCGGCGGCATAAACACACAAATACTAGGTATAGGCAACAACGGTCATATAGGCTTTAACGAGCCAGATAAGGGACTTATGGCAACAACCTGCTATATCCCGCTTGCCGAAGCCACAATAGACGCCAACGCCCGCTTCTTTGCATCCGCCAAAGACATCCCCCGCCACGCACTTACAATGGGGATGCACAGCATCATGATGGCCCGGCAAATAATCTTACTTGCCAGCGGCGAAGGCAAGGCCGACATACTCAACAAGGCCCTGCGCGGCCCCATAACCACAAATGTACCTGCATCACTTTTGCAACTGCACCATGATGTGATAATAGTCGCCGACCAACCGGCGGCAAGTTTGTTAAATTAACGAGACTTTCGCCGAGGTACCCATGTCAACAACTAAAGGCTCCTTTGTAAAGCAGGCCGCGATATTAGCGGCGGCATCTGTTATTGTGCGCTTAATAGGCTTCACCTACCGCCTCCCCCTGACAGACCTGGTGGGCGACGTAGGCAATACCTTTTACACGACTGCATATGCCGCGTATGCCTTTGCCATAATACTGTCTTCCGGCGCACTGCCTGCAGCTATATCTAAGCTTATAAGCGAGCGTATAGCCGTGGGGCGGTACCACGATGCCCATGAGCTGTTTAAAAATGCCTTGGGTGCCGCGGCGGTACTTGGGGCTGTTATGGCGCTTATTATGGCGCTTGGGGCCAACTGGTTTACCAGCCTAAGATTTTACAATTTCCCTGAGGCGGCATATGCAATACGAGCTTTGGCGCCTACTGTTTTTGTTGTGGCGCTGCTTGCCGTGTTTAGGGGTTACTTCCAGGGCATGAACACAATGATGCCTACGGCTTTTTCACAAGTTTTCGAACAGATATTTAATGCTATTTTTTCTATATGGCTGGCTCATGTATTTTTCCGCACAACCAGGGTAGAACTTGCGGCGGCTGGTGCGGCGGCAGGTACCGGTATTGGTGCTGTTGTTGGGCTTATTGTGGTAATAGGCATTTATATGCTGGTGGCCAAGGACTTGCGTACACGTGCCGCCGCCAATGCTACCAACCTACCCAAGTACGCACTAGAAAAGCGCGAAGCACAGCTTAAGACACTGGCATATACGGCACTTCCTATAATTATAAGCATGGGGATTTATCACATTGCATCGCTTATAGATATTGGGATGGCCGGCAACCGCATAATGGCTTCTGGCGCTTTTACCAGGGTCGAGGTGGATGAGATGGTTGGCCAGTTTACCGGCAAGTTTATTTTGCTAACGGTCTTGCCAGTATCGCTGTCTTTGGCGCTAAGCCAGGCCGTTATCCCCGATATATCGTCTGCCAAGGCGACTATGGACACTAACGCCATCAAGCATAAAACCAACACCGCGTTTAGGATAAGCATGGCGCTTTCTATCCCGGCTGTTGTAGGGCTTAGTGTGCTGGCGGACCCTATTTTGGCATTGCTTTTCCCCAGTCACCCACAAGGCGGGTGGCTTTTGCGTTATGGCGCGGTAAGCATCATCTTCCTAGCGCTGGTGCAGATATCCTCCGGGGTATTACAGGGCATTGGCAAGATGCGGCTACCTATGGTTGCGGCGTTTTTTGGCGTGATAATAAAAATCCCAATCAATTGGGTGCTACTGGCCGTGCCCGAGATTAATATAATGGGCGCGGTCATTTCTACAATTGTATGCTATGTAATTGCGGCGGTTATTAATTTATACTTCCTTCACAAGTTTACCGGTGTCCTGCCAGACTATATTGGCGCGTTTGCCAAGCCAACATTTGCAGCAGTGGGTATGGGCATGGCCTGTTTTGTCACACACCACATGGTAAGCATCGTGGCACCAGACAGGGTTGCCACCCTAACGGCGTTGCTGGTTGCTGTGCCTGTATATTTGATTTTTATGTGGCTAATAGATGGTATACGGAAACAGGATATGGACGCTATGCGGCTGCCTGGGGTTGTGCGTAGGTGGTTTTAGGTTGCATTTGTACACACGTTTGGATACACTGTAGATGAGGTGAAAATAATGACTAAGTCAGCAAATATTCATGTACGCATTGACCCGGATACTAAAATACGAACGGAGGAACTGTTTTCGAGTTTTGGGATAACTATGTCTGATGCAATTATAATGTTTTTGCGTAAATCACTCATGGTTGGCGGGCTGCCATTTGATGTGGTACATCCCCGATATAATGCCGAAACTGAAGCGGCTGTTTTAGAGACAAAAAAAATATTGGCTGAGCAACTACCTACAAAAGTGTTCACAAGCCTTGACGAGTTCTATGCCGACATAGAGGCTGAAAATGATGAAATTTAGCACCACATCACAGTATCGCAAAGACATAAAACGAATACAAAAACAAGGACTTGATTTGTCCCTGCTTAATACTGTATTAAAAATACTTCTCGCCGGCAAACCTTTGCCGCCACAATATAAAGATCACGCATTAAAGGGTAATTATATAGGCTTGCGTGAGTGTCATATTCGTCCGGATTGGCTGCTTGTCTACTCTGTAAATAACAATAAACTTGTGCTTACTGCTACACGCACAGGTTCTCACGCCGAATTATGAGTGTCATATTCGTCCGGATTGGCTGCTTGTCTACTCTGTAAATAACAATAAACTTGTGCTTACTGCTACACGCACAGGTTCTCACGCCGAATTATTTTAGTATGATTTTGATTATTTCTTCATATGTGAAAACAGTATTATGCCATTCTCTATCGGACATTTTAAGTTCATCCATTGTGCTAAATACGGAAACATGTCGCCATGCGCAAACAAAATTGTTTGCGTGTCAAATTAATCAATAGAAATCTTAATACAACCATGGGCTATGTTATACTATACAGACGACCATGAAAGGAGCAACACAATGTTAGAAAAACTAAGCGTAAGAAAACCCTTTACCGTACTGGTAGGGGTCATATTAGTAGTAGTTTTAGGGATAGTATCTTTTACAAATACCTCAACGGACCTACTACCGGCAATGGATTTGCCCTTTACGGCCATATTCACCACACAGTTTGGGGCCACGCCAGAGCAAGTAGAAAGGGAAGTTTCCATCCCGCTAGAAACCCGCATGAGTACCCTAAGCGGGATTGATACGGTGCAATCTATTTCTATGGAGCATGTATCTATAGTAATTTTGCAGTTTACAGAAACAACTAATATGGACTCCGCCTCGCTAGAAATACGTGAGGCGCTGGATATGATGAACCTACCAGAGGGTGTATCCAGGCCCATGACTATTAGGATGAACCCCGAAATGTTACCGGTTATGACCGCCAACCTTTATATGACCGGCGTGTCTATAGACGAGCTTTCGGAGTTTGCGCGCGATACAGTTGCCCCGGCACTAGAAGGTGTACCTGGCGTTGCTGTTGTAAGCCTGTCCGGCCTTGTGCACAATCAGCTACATGTTGTAATAGAAGCAGAGCGCATAAATGCCGTTAACCAGCACATGGGCATGGCTGTTACTGCGCTTATGGAAGCAGCGATAGAGGCCGCAATGGCCGAAATGCAACAACAAGCCGAAGCCATGATTACACAGCAAGCGCAAGAAGCATCGGCCAGTCGCATGGCGGAGCTTGTAGGCGAAGGCCTGTCACCAGAAGAAGCCGGCGACATCGTACAGGCAGAAATGCCGTTTATATTAGAGGCAATAACAGCCGCAGTAATGGAAGCTATGGCGGAAGCCCATGAAACCCATGAAGGCGGCGATGCTGCAGCACAAGAACAAAGCACACCCATGGGCCTA
>WQVY01000110.1 GCA_009785605.1 Defluviitaleaceae bacterium
CGGCTCGGGCTGGGCTGTTATTAAATAAACTCTAAGAATATATTGAAATTAGTATTAGTTGATAGACTCGGCCATTTTCACCAAGTCATACACTGTTACAACGTTCTCCCTCATCGCTTGCAAGGAGTATACCGTGTCCCCAATTATCATAGTAAGAAACGGAAAGTACCTGTCACCGCTAACGCCATCGTTGTAACCAAGTGTTAAGACTGTCCTTTCCAGTCGCGAGTACTCATCGGCACTAAGGCTGCCAGACAATACTGCTTCATTGCCGTTTATGCTAACACCTTGCTGCCCCCGCTCATAAAGTGGCGCAACTCTAGAGCTGCCAAGCTTGCTAAGTTGCAAAAGAACAGTATCCTCCCCGTTAGAATAAAATACATATGCAATTTCATTTGAAGGTATAACCCCCAACCTGTATTGGTGGATATGGGGGTTAACAGGGAATGTAAACCGGCTAAAACTAAAACCACCAGGTAGATAGCTTGGTACTAGAACATTTTCCAGTTGTAGCAGAGCCAAGCCATCTTGTATATTGTCGAAGTTAAGCTCGTCGAGGTATATCCACATCTCACCGTCAACTTCAAAAATAATAGGCTCACTGTCAGCATCCTGCACTGCGTCATAGTCGATGTTAGTGTGTATTAAGTCAGATGTAGTACCATCAGGAAGGTCAACGTCAGCTACATTAAATTCATTAACAAACTCTTCCCCCCGTACAACACTAGTGTCAAAATACCGCCATATTGCTGGTGCTGCGGCATATGCCATAACAGAAAGTGATAGTATCCCTGCAAGCAGCGCAATGGCAGCCGCGGGTCTTCGTATTTTTTTATTGTTTTGCATATTAAGTTGCTCCTCTTGTTTTAAAAGTTTGTTTTGTATTGCTTCGAGGTTTTTTTTGCGGTCAACCTCTACCGAGGGGTTAATGCGCTTGCATTTAGCCAAAAAAACATCGTTGTTCATGTGGCATCCTCCTCCATAAATTTTCTTAGCTTGTTCATTGCCCTGTGGGCAGTTACGGCTACGTGGGACTCGCTAATTTTTAGTATTGCGGCTATTTCGCTGTGCTTTAGCTCTGTGGCAAATTTCATGGATAGTATCTGCCGCTCTTTATCCCTTAGTTTTACCATGGCAGCCATGAGCTGTTTGCTTTCTTCGTTTATAACCACAACTTCCTCTGGCTGGCTGTCAGCAGATATTAGACCCAGTATGCTGTCAAACGGAAGGATTTTTCTGCGCATTGTTTTTCGCAGATAGTCTGTGACTATGTTTTTGGCTATAGCAATCAGCCAACCTTCCATTGCAAGAGCATGGTCATAACTATCCCATCCACGTATTGCCTTAACAAATACATCGTTAGCAAGTTCTTCTGCATCGTGATGGTTGTTAATGCGAAAGGCAATATAGTTGTACACGTTTTTGTGATACTGGTCATACACAAGCTCCAAAGAGCAGGTTGTAGTGGCCATGACAACCTGCTTGTTTCTTCCCAGTACTTGTACCATAGTGCCCCCCTTTCTTAGGTATGTGTGTAAGCCTTACAACATGGTATACGTATTAGAGTAGTTTTCATTAACAAATTAAAGGTGAATTGTTATTAAGCCGTGTAAAATATTATCAATATTATCAAGGTGTAAAAATAGGACATGTGTAACAAAATGCCCCCAACCCGCTTATATAAAGGTTTTTGTACGTCGCAACTATATCACATGATATAATAATACATAAGTTAAAACTTAGCCTCATACAAAACTCAAGAAAAGGAAATACACTATGAAACCAACAGACATAAAATCCCGTTTCGAGGCCGCGCTAATGGCTTTCGTGGACAAAATCAAAAATGACCCCAATATACAAGCCGTAATACTATGCGGTAGCCTTGCCAACGACACCGTGTGGGAAAAAAGCGATATGGACACATATGTACTAGTGCGCGAAATGAAACTCACAACCAGCAGCTACTGCATAGAAGAAGATGGCCTAATCATAAACGTAAACCTGCAAAGCGAGTTTGATTTTAAGCGCGGGCTAGAACGGAGCCTAGGCGGCGGGATAGGCAACTCTATGTTTTCGCAAGCAAGGGTTGTATATGCCAAAGACGAAAGCCTACACAACTTCATGGCCGAGATACAAAAGCTTGGCAAGGATGATATCGCCCTGTCTTTTTTTCAGCAAGCAACAGGCTTGATTTATTACATGGAGAAAATAGAAAAATGGCTGACAGTAAAAAACGACCCGCTTTATGCTCAACTATGGGTGCTTTTTTCTGCCTCCCAATATGCAAATATGCGGCTGCTTTTGGACAATAAACCACCCAGCCGCGAAGCTGTATTAAAGGTGATGGAGTATGCCCCCAAGACTATACAGCCAATATACGAAAGGCCAATGCAAGGCAACATGACCAGCAGCGAGATATGGGACATATTAAAGTTTTACAAGGGCTTTTTGCAAGACAATCTTAGTTTGTTGGTACTGCCAGTGACAGGTTATATGCAGCCTGGTGAGGTTTATACCGTTACTACCCTTGTAAAGCATTTTAGGGTCAACTCCCACGATGCCTATCATATATTTGACTTCCTAGAAGAGATGGGTGTTGTGGCAAGGGTTACAGAAATAGCGCGTATTACACCCAAGGGCCGCATGGCAGTTGAAGAAGTGGCGTTTGTGTATCTAGAAGGCGAGGGAGAAGCATAATGGTCCGTGACACAATAGAAGTAATAGGTGCTAAGCAAAACAACCTCAAAGATGTAGATGTAAAAATACCGCGGGACAAGCTAACGGTTGTAACAGGCGTGTCCGGCTCTGGCAAGTCTTCTCTTGTATTTGATGTTATTTATGGTGAGGGGCAGCGCCGCTTTTTGGAGTCTATTTCCAACTTTGCAAAAGGCCGTATCAACCAAGTAAAAAAGCCAAATGTAAAATATGTACGGGGGCTGTCGCCCGTAGTGTCAATAGAACAAAAAAAGGGCAACTTCAACCCCAGGTCTACAGTGGGTACGGTTACAGATATCCAAGACTACCTGCGGCTATTGTACGCAACTGTAGGGGTAGGGGAGTGCCCTGGCTGCGGGTACAACCTTACACCAGTAGGTGCATCACGCATGGCAGAGCATATATCGTCACTTCCCGATGGCACAGTCGTAGAGCTGCGTGCACCCATAAGCAAGATACCTGGGACGGATTTTAATTATCTGTTTGATATCATCCGTAAAAAGGGTTATAAACGGTTGCTTATAGACGGCGAACTCTTCGACTTATCCGAAAAACGCGAGCTAGACGAAGAAACACATTACGAGATGGAGCTTATAATAGAAACATTTACAATAAAGCCTGGGATGCACATACACATCGCAAAAACCATATCTGCGGCGATGGTATCCCTTGACGACGATATCGTTATGCGTACAGAAGTGCTTAGCTTACCCGGTAGCATAGATGCAAAAGAAGCAAAGCGCATATTATCAACGTTTTACAAAAAATATGCCTGCCCACAGCATCATTATATATTGTGCGAGCTCCAGGCCTTTCATTTTTCATTCAATGTTGAAGGCAGTGCTTGCAATACATGTCATGGCATTGGCAAGTCACATGTTGTAGAGCCGCGCTTCCTCATAGACAACCCAGAAAAAAGTGTAGCAGACGGCTGCTTTAGACAAAGTGTGCTAAAAAAGCCTTTTAAGCAAGGTTACCGGTGGGTGACAATTTATAGCGTGGCTCACCACTACGGCATAAACTTGTACACCCCTTTTAACCAGTTAAAAGAACATGAGCGCGATATCTTGTTTTATGGCACCACAAAAGGCGAGCGTGTGCCAATGGTAGAGCCCCCAGAGCTAAAGAAGCAAAACTGGCTTGTCGGCAGGGAAAGAGGCTGGGGCGGTGTTGTAGGAGACATACGCTGGTGGTACAACGGCTGGGTGCGTCGCACAGGTGATAGCGGCGGCGAGCCGGATTTTATTAAGGATGTAATGGTAGAAACCACATGCCCAGACTGTGGTGGCGCGCGTCTTAAAAAACAGCGGCTTAGCGTAAAAGTAGGCGGCAAAAACATCCATGAGCTTTCGACTATGCAGTTAGAAGATTTAGTAGCTTTCTTGACTGGCATAAAATTTACCGGTAATAACGCAGCCGTTGCGCAAAGCATCGCTCACGAGTTAATAAAAAGGCTGCAACTGCTTATAGACGTAGGCCTGTACTACCTAAGCCTAGGCCGCAGAAGCGATTCTATATCCGGCGGGGAGATGCAGCGCATCAAAATGTCTACCCAAATTAGTAGTGAGCTAATGGGTATGCTGTATATCATGGACGAACCCAGCATAGGCCTTCACCCACGTGATTCTGTAAAAGTCATAGATATAATGAAAAAACTGCGCGATATAGGCAATACGGTTATTGTTATAGAGCATGACCTAGAAACCATGAAAAACGCCGATTATCTAGTAGAGGTAGGCCCAGGGCCGGGGATACACGGCGGTAATATTTTGGCCACCGGTACATGTAAGCAGGTGATGAAGGACAAAAAATCCCTTACAGGCGCATATATGTCTGGTTAAGGCCATAGCGCTGCCAGCGCGCCGCCGCACCCCGGGGGACGATTCCATTACAATC
>WQVY01000111.1 GCA_009785605.1 Defluviitaleaceae bacterium
ATCGAAATCCCAGTTGGTAACACCATATAGCTCGCTAAGTAGCCCCTCACGCCCGTATTGGTGTACAGCGCTCTGGGCCTGCTTTGCAGTAGAAAACTCGCGCTTATCGCATAGCATATCAATCCCAGGAAGTTGGAAAGAACGGTATGCACGCATAGTTTCACCCAGGGCCAGGGTTTGTGATGCTAGGCTCTCCTCGTGCATCATGTGGCCGGTAAGCATGATCCCGTTTTTTTCGCACCATTTGCCTACGTTATCTGCAAAAGCCTCTGTAAAACGTGCGCATATATGGTCGTGATATTGGTAGCGCGCCTTGGATGGGGTGGTTTTTTCCCATACTAGTTCTGGCAAAAATTCTATGATACTTTCGCCATATTCGCATGTATATGTCTCGTCAAAATCTGTTGTAAAGGGGAGTGTTACTATCCGCTTTGCGTCTGAGCTTGTAAGGGTCTGCTTGTGCGAAAACTGTGGCTCGTCTGTAAAAATTGATACGATGGACTTGCCAAAGTGCTCGCCCAACTTCGCAGCGTACTTGTCGTAGGTTGTTTCTATAAAGCGGTCTATGGCTTTTTTGTTTAATGTATCTACATAGGCTTGGTTATTAAACCAGGCACTGTCACCGGCCACTTCCAGGTATGCGTCCCAGACCATTGTAGTGTCTTGGGGTATCTGGTCTAGAGGCAGGCGTTCATACCCAGCCAGGTAGCCGCCATCAAGTTTGACCCTAAACCGCGCCAAGTGTTGGCGTATCCCGCTTGGTACATATCGTGCCTGAGACGGCTCGCCGCTTACCTCGGGCAAGGGGTGCCCGTATGGGAATATTGTTAGATACCGCAAGCGGTATTCGTAGTCCTTTGTAACTTCGCCCCCCGCAGCGCCAGAGGGCCAGCGGTCTTCGTCATACAGGTAGCAGAGCATTTCTTCTTTAATTGCCTTTTGGTTACATGCTGCTACAAGGTCCAGAAATTCTTCCCCCATATAAGGTGTTGCAAGCCCTGACCGGCTGTGCACATGGAAACCGCCCAACCCCATCTCCTTAAAAATTTCTATCTGGCGCAGCAGCTCGGCCTCCTCTAGCTTGCAGTTCCAGGCCCAGAAGGGTGCACCCCGGTATTCGGCGGTTGGCGACATGAATAGCTCGCTTGTAAGAACCGGCTCGCTTCGTTTCGTATATAGCATTACAGTTGCCTCCTTGTATCATTTTTTTATATGTTGGATTTGATTTTCTTTTAGTGTTACAATCGCATGCAACTCCATTAAAATCCATTAAAGGTAGGTGGGTAGTGTGGAAGTTTGCAAAGCAAACTTCCACTGACAGCGTTGTGCTGAAGCCTCAGATCGGAGACCTATATGCAAGAGCATCATGATAATAACGAAACAAAAACAAACGAAAAATGGGATTTCGCAGACTACGCATACACAATAACCGCAATAATAGTAGTGACGCTGTTGGTAGTCCCGGACATGCTATACTCTATGTTTGAACTGCACTTCCTGGGCGGTAGCTTGGGTAATGTTGCGTCTTCTATAACAGAAGGGCTCGAGTATGGCCCCATCGGGTGGAGTATTACCCAACTACGTGTATTGTCGCCTTTATTATTCCTTGCCACTACGTCCATTGTCATGTTCAAAGAAGCGTTTGACGCAAGAAAAAACGGCGGGTATACAGGCTCTATGTTTACGCACACCTTTGAGTCATTGTTCGAAGAAGCAATTTACATGACAATAACAACAATTATGGTGTTTGGCGCAGCGCTTGCCGGTGCAATGTACGCTTCGTGGCTTGCTGGCCCCATAACATGGATTTTGTTTATCTTCATCTTCCCACTTGTAAGGAAGAAAACTAGTACCGACGATGACGCTCACCATTTCCCTTGGTTGCTACTATTTATTTTTATTGTTGGGCTGTTTGCCGAAGCTTTGACAAGGGCATGGGTTGCTTTTCCTTTGTCATGGCTTGTGATTTGCGCAATAGAGCTAGTTAGGACTGTCCGCGAAAAAAACTATACCATAGACACGGTTTTTAATATCATCTACTACGTTTTTTCTGTAATACTTATGACTGTTGGCATAAGTTTTAATTTTTGGATTGCATCGTGGTCTGCATTCCCCATAGCGCTATTTATTTGTTGGATTGCCAGCAAGTTTAAAAGGTTTAAGAAAGCTGAATAAACAGTTTATACGAATCTCGTATTACCGCAATACCCTGCTATCGCCCAGCTTGCGTGTAAACCCTATACGGTCAAAGTATTCCAGTAGCGACAGTGCAAACTTGCGCGAGGCCTTAATCTCGTCGCGGAACTGGGCCAGCGTTACTGTCCCGTCGCCGCCTTCGGCCAGGCGGGTAATACTGGCCTGTGCCAAATCAACAGTAGCAGAAGCAAACACAATGCCCGGCTCTGTTGATATGACTGTGCCATCAGATATAAGTGCGTCCAATATTTTTTGGGCGCTTTTTTTGTCTTTGGATATAAGTTCGTCTACAGGCGGCGGGGTAAAACCGCCTTTTTTTAGCTCATCCAATATAGCACTACGTATACTAAGCTGCTGCGGGGTGTAGGTCACTTCAAAGTCTGCAAGCGCTACGCGCCCGTTATGGATATGCAATTCATGACTGTACAACTGAAGGACTTCGTCAAATAGTGCGGGTTTATGCTCTGGCAGTACACGGCTGCGCAGTTCTTCTTTGCGCATACCGCTATGAAGCGGGTTTTCTTTGTGGTATGTCTTTAACTGGCCTATGATTTTCACACCCAGGCTTGCTTGGAAAATATCTGCCATGGCATAGCTTTGACCCAGCATAGTAACCCGCCCGGTATTAACCAGGGCGCTTGTGGTATGTGCCCATGCTTCGTCATCTAACCCAAACCGTTTTTGCAGTTCGTCCAGCGGTGCAGTACCCCCCATGTTTATTATGGCCTGGTGCACTTGTGTACTGGTGTCGCCGCTTTCTAGTGCTCTAAGCGCTTCTATTGCTGCGCTCGCCCGCACTTTGCGGTGCTTCTTTGGGGCGATATTAAGCACCACCCCGCCACCTATAGTTTCAACTGGAGAGTAAAACCGCAGTACAAACGTATCCCCATTTTTGACTGCCACTTCCTCTGCAAAGCGTAGCTGCGCATAGCCTGTTTGCCCTGGTAGCAGTTTGTCCACGCCAATAAGTTGAGCTTTGCATAGTTGCGTACCCGTGCCATAATGGAAATGCAAGCGCGTGCCGGTTTTCATTTCTCGTGGGCTGTCTTTTAGTACAGTCAGTTTTACATCCAGCATCCTGGTTGGTTGCATGGTCCGCTCTGGGGCTAGCACATGCCCACGCAATATCTCGTCGCGATGAAGCCCCGAAATATTAACAGCAACACGCTGGCCCGCATATGCAGCCTCTACCTTGTTGCCATGTATTTGCAAATTGCGCACACGCCCGGTATCACCCACAGGGTATACAACAATGTCGTCCCCTTGTCGCATTGTCCCTTCTATTAATGTGCCCGTCACCACCGTACCAAACCCTTCTGCAGAAAATACCCTGTCTACAGGTATGCGAAACGGTGCGGCTATGTTTTTTATTGTGGCGGTTACTATTTTACTGCGGATAATTTCTTTTAACTCATCTATCCCCTGCCCTGTATGGGAAGAAACATGTACCATAGGCGCGTCATGCAAAAATGTATCAGACACTACCTGACGTATATCATCCGCAACCATGCTGCGCCATTCGTCATCTACAAGGTCACACTTTGTTAGCACAATAATGCCATCTTTGGCGTCTAGTAGTTGCAAAATACCCAAGTGCTCACGGGTCTGGGGCATGATACCGTCATCTGCAGCAATAACCAGCAGCACCAGGTCTATACCACCTGCCCCAGCCAGCATGTTTTTTATAAACTTCTCGTGACCAGGCACATCAACAATAGATGCTACTTCCCCACCAGGGAGTGTCATGTGGGCAAAGCCTAAGTCTATGGTAATACCACGGGACTTTTCTTCCGCGAGCCTGTCGGTTTCTATGCCGGTAAGGGCGCGTATTAGGGCCGTTTTCCCGTGGTCTACATGGCCTGCTGTGCCTATAAGGGTATATTTCATGCTGTCACCTCATGCTTTATTGCCATGGCTGGCCAAGATCGCCTTTACCAATTGTATCAAAACCGGAGTCCTATATCGAAATAATTCAAAATCAGGCTTCTCATTTAATTCGCTATTTCCCGCAGCCGCTTGGCAATATACGAGAAATCATATATGCCTATTGTACGCACATCCAGCACAAACCTATCTCGCACAATCCTTCCAATTACAGGCACGGGCCCCAGGCGAAAATGCCGTTCTAGCTCTTGTGCAGATACCCATTGCTCGCACTGCCCGCGTTTTGCTTTTATAGCCACAGCAGCGGTTAGTATCCCCTCTTGCGGCATGGCACCGCCGCCGGCTAGGCTGGCTTCTGATATTATGGTTATCTCGCCACAGCC
>WQVY01000112.1 GCA_009785605.1 Defluviitaleaceae bacterium
CATATCCAGTATGACTTCTGTTGTACGCGTATCAACACTGCCTGTAGGCTCGTCTGCCAAAAGCACAGCCGGGTGGTTGGCAAGCGCAAGCGCTATAGCCACACTCTGCTGCTCACCGCCAGAGAGTTGGTTTAGCCGGTGCTTGGCCCGCTTGCCCATGCCGGTCAGTTCCAGCAGGTCTAGCGCTCGTGCTTTCTTGTCTTTTATTGGGGCGGCCTTGTTAAACTGCATGGGCATCATTACATTTTCTAGTGCGGTCAAATATGGTATTAGGTTTCTGGCGTTGTTTTGCCACACAAAACCTACGGTGACTGTCTTGTAGTCCACTAGCTCTCTTTCTCCAAGCTTAAACAAATCCTTCCCGTCTACAAAAAGCTTGCCCGCCGAAGGCTTGTCTAGCCCGCCTATCATGTTAAGCAGGGTAGACTTGCCGCTTCCGCTGTTGCCTACAATGGCCATGACCTCGCCGCGCTCTATTACAAGGTCAAGCCCTTGCAGCGCTAAGACTTCTATGTCTTTGGTCTTATATATTTTTACTAAGTTTTCTGCCACAATTATGTGCTTTTCAGGATTCATTGATTATCTCCCCGTCTGCGAGCTCGTAAACCTTGTCTGCAATATCCATAAGGCCGGAGTCATGGGTAGTCATGACTATGGTTGCGCCCTCATGCTGGATTAGGTCTTTAAAAATCTTTACTACTTGCAGCCCGGTATTGGTATCAAGCTCTGCCGTTGGCTCGTCTGCAAAGATTATTTTAGGCTTATGAGCTATTGCCCTGGCTATTGCTACACGCTGCTGCTCGCCACCGGAGAGCTCTGCAGGTAAATGGTGCATACGGGCCGTAAGCCCTACCCTATCTAGGCAGGCTTCGGCCCTTTGCTTACGTTCTTTTATGGGGTGCCCGCTCAAGCGCAGGATAAACTCCACATTTTCGTATGCGGTCATCATACCTACCAGGGCTACAGATTGAAACACAAAGCCCATCTCTGTACGGCGTATTTTGTCACGCCGGCTGCCGTTAAACTTAGAAATACACTGGTTTTCTAGCATTATGTCCCCAGATGTAGGATAGTCTAAGGCACCCATGATGTTCATCAAGGTAGTTTTGCCGCTGCCAGACCGCCCTTTGAGAATCGTAAGCTTGTTCTCGTCAACGGTTAGGCTTATCCCTTTTAAGGCAAAAAAAGACTCCCCGCCTACCGGGAAGGCGCGCTTTATATTATAGGCTTCCATTAATGGGTAACTCATAGCGCACTTACCCTAAACCAATCAAAGTCTACATAGCCACCAGCCGCCTTTGTGGCATAGCTAAACAATGCAAAGCGGTACCCCGTAAAATGCGACAGCCTGTATGACATTTTCAATTTGCGGCCTATTTTGACCCAGTTAGCATTGTCATAGCTGTAATAAAACTCTGCTTCATCTATAGCATCTGTAAAGTCAAAATCCACTTTTAGGTACACAACATTTGCGGTTGTGGGCACTGCTTCTACCTCTGTTTCCGGGACCCCGGTCTTGTATATGCGCTGGCCTTCTATACCGGCTTCTTTGGTTGTGTCGGGTGCTTCGGCCATGATTATATGTTTTTCGCCGTTTGCCATTTTAATGCCTACAAAGCCGTACTGGTCTTGCAATGCGGCCAGCCCTGCAAAGTCGCCGTCTTGCATATGACTTATGTCCATACATATGCTGCCGGTGCATTTTGGGCCAAAAGTACGCTGTGTCAATGTGTTTACTGCATCTGAAAGGCTGTTGCATTTGTTGCTTTTAAGCCTTAGCCAGCCTGGGCGGGCGGTTAGTGACCAGTCACTGTTTTTGGGGTTGTGATTCCATTGCCATGTTAGCCCCAGTGTCGTGTCTGTAAAATCGTCGGGTTTTATCAATGCGTCTGCTGTGTATTCATCTGCTGGCCAGGGCATTATTGTTGGCATTTTCCCGTTGTCGCCAAAGATAGGCCAGTCGCCTTCCCATGTCACGGGTACCAAAACAGGCACGCGCCCTACTGCACCATGGTCTTGGAACAAAAAGCCGTACCACTTGCCATCAGGGGTATCTACAATGCCACCCTGGGCTACACCGGCATTGTTAAAGCCCATATCATCGTCAAACATAATTTTACCTTCGTATAAACCGTCTATACTGCTGGCCCGGTAGCAAACCTCTATCCTTCTGCGGGTCCCTGTGCGCGGCCACACAATTATGAAAATATAATAGTACCCGTTTAGTTTGTAGATATGCGCGCCTTCTGCCAGGCTGTTGCCGCCAGATATATCTGCATTTTCTATTATTGTTGTGTTAAGCCCGCCCGGCTTGATGGCCGTTGCATCCGCTGTAAGCTCTATTAGCTTAATAGCACCCCCGCCATAAACCATATATACCCTACCGTCGTCGTCAAACAAGATTGACATATCGTGATAGATGCCGTCTATCTCGTACCTGCGCCATGGGCCGGCTTCTATATCCGTGGTTTGGTAGATGTAAGTCTTGCCTGTGCAGTATGCAACAAAAGCTACATAAAAAATACCATTATGGTAACGTAAGCTACTGGCCCACGAGCCGCGCCCGTAGTCGTGTTTTCCGTTTTGCAGGTTCATGTGGTCGTTGTCGTCTATTATGTCGTATACATAATTTACAATTTCCCAGTTAACCAAGTCTTTGGACTTCATTATTGGGCAGCCAGGCGTGAAATACATGGTTGTGCTGGTCATGTAATACGTATCATTGACCCGTATAACGCTAGGGTCCGGGATGTCTGCTAATATTATTGGGTTAACAACGTTTTTGCTCATATATGGAACCATCCTTTAATAAAATTCTCCAGAAACCGGAGAAGCTTAATATATTTTGTATTCCCCTGCCAACATAAGAAGGCAAAATAGATATAGGCAATTGTCATAATAACGCCTATGGCCTACCCGCAGCGGCGTTTTCCAAAAATCACGCACCCAGTCTAGGCGGTGGGGGCCATTGGCCGCAAGCGAGCCTGCCGCGTTGGTGGCTATTATTGCTGTGGGGTGCATTGCCGGTAAATCTACTGGTGTACCGTCCAGCATATAAGAGTCATAGTCGCCTAAGTTGGTGTTGGTATAAAACCAGCTTTGCAAACGGTCAACCGCAGCAGATAGCGCAGCGGTTTTGCCGTACCATGCGGCATCCAAGCCAATGTTCATGGCAACGCGGTATGCGTCAGAATAAAATTGCTGCTTCTTGTTAAACATAAAACGCGGCGCACCATCAAACTCCGCATATTCTGGGGCCATGCCCGTTATTGGGTGGCAGGAGATGGCGATATAATCCCTGCTTGCCTTTGCGGCCTTTTTCCAAAACTCATGGTCTGCCGCGTTGGCACGCTCCGCAAAAATCTCATAAAAATGGGGCAGATGATACGATGGGTCCGAATATGGGGATTGGGGTATAAATTTAATAAGATAATTGGAAGGCTCCCACATAGGCTGTCCGCCGTCTACTATCTCGTGCTGGTGTACGCAGTGATGAAGGATATCCCGCGCTTGTACAGAGTAATCAAACGGGGCCTTACCATCGCCCCAGCGTGCCGAGGCAAAGAAAAGCGCCAGCGCAAAGTATTCTTCGCCATCTGGGGCCGGGCCTTGGGAGTTTTTAGTCCCGTCTGTTTTGACAGACCATGCAAAGTAACCTTCGAATGGGCCGCTGGCCTGGTGCATATACGTCTTAGAGAACAACCATAGCCTGTCAAAAATATCTTGCCTGTCCATTTGCATGGCCATCATCATACCGTAGCTCATGCCTTCGGAGCGGGCATCGTTGTTGCCGGTGTCCAGCATGTAACCCATATCCAAGCCGGATTCATAATAGATGCGGTGTGTCGGGTCAAAAAACATGGTTTCAAATGTTGTTTTAATTTTCTGCTGTACGTCTTGTTTTGCTATGCCTGCTTCTGTAAACAAATCAGGATATTGGCGCATAATAATTCCTCCTTTATATAAGCGTACTTTACTCCACAATTATGACAGTAAAAGTCTGCTGGCTTTGCCCAAGGGCATTGCCGGCCGCTACCGTAAATGTAAAACTACCAGCCTGGGTTGGCGTGCCCAGTATTGTACCGGTCCTTGAAACAAGCCGCAGTCCCGGTGGCAGTGCACCGTCTTGTATACTCCATAGCATGGGCGCAAAGTTGTCTTGTGTTGCACGCAACTGGAACGCAAAATGCCCACCCACATTGCCACCGCCGATGTCACTTGTAGTAATCACCGGCACAGATATATTGGGCGCATGCGCTTGGGCCAATGCATCCAACAGCGCATAATAGGCCGGCTTTGTGTGGAAGTTAGTGTCAAAGAGTACAGGGTACCCCCACGATATCCAGCTATGATGGTCCGCAAGCCCCCAAACACTCACACGCTCGATATAATCCGCAAATTCTAGGTACCAGCTCATTA
>WQVY01000113.1 GCA_009785605.1 Defluviitaleaceae bacterium
AAACCCCAAAACCCGCAGCTTATGCTAGATAAGGATTACTTGTTTGCGGCGATGGGGCTTTTGTCGCGCCATTTTCCTGGGCTGGCACTTAAGATAATGAAGCAGAAACTGGTGCAAATATCGCTATGACAATAAACAAATCCATTATATAAGGAGACCAGCAATGGCACTTAAAAATGAGAAATTAAAAGACGACTTTTTCCACAACCAGCGCAAGGAAGTGCTAACCCATTGGGAAACAGGCAAGGCCGCTAGTTTCGAAGAAGCCGTAGCCTATCAAAAATCCATCCCCAAAGAAAAGTGCTTCACCACTGCCCTAGAAAACGCAGACCGCGAAGGCATTACCCTTACCCAGCCCAGGGCAGGTGTAGCCCTGCCCAAGGAACATATAGAGCTGCTAAGCCACCTAGAAACCGAAGGTGAAGCAGACTTGCTGCCAACCACAATAGATAGCTACACACGCCACAACCGCTACCAGGAAGCTCAAGTAGGCATAGACGAAAGTATCCGCAACAACCGCTCTATGCTCAACGGCTTCCCGGCGGTTAATTATGGCGTGGAGGTATGCCGCAATGTGACATCGGCCCTGCAAAGCCCGGTGCAGGTGCGCCACGGCACCCCAGATGCAAGACTGCTTACAGAGATAAGTGTTGCCGGCGGCTTCACCTCATACGAGGGGGGCGGGATATCGTACAACATCCCCTACTCCAAAAAGCACCCGCTAGAAAAAACCATTGCAGACTGGCAATATTGCGACAGGCTTATTGGCCTATACGAAGAAGCTGGCGTGACTATTAACCGCGAGCCCTTCGGCCCGCTAACCGGGACGCTAGTGCCGCCATGTGTCTCTACTTCCGTAGCAATAATAGAGACACTGCTTGCAGCAACCCAGGGGTGCAAATGCATAACAGTAGGCTATGGGCAATGCGGCAACCTGATACAAGACGTGGCAGCAATAAAAAGCTTGCGCCAGCTTACCAAAGATTATCTTACACAGCACGGCTTTGCAGACGTAAAAGTCACCACCGTGTTCCACCAATGGATGGGTGGTTTCCCTCAAGACGAAAGCAAGGCCTTTGGCGTAATATCATGGGGTGCGGCAGCCGCGGTGCTTTCTAGAGCC
This sequence comes from Defluviitaleaceae bacterium, assembly GCA_009785605.1. Taxonomy (GTDB): domain Bacteria; phylum Bacillota; class Clostridia; order Lachnospirales; family WQUN01; genus WRAN01. Next base: position 1,124 of record WQVY01000113.1, read on the forward strand.
ACCAAAGTCATTGTAAAAACCCCCCACGAGGCAATAGGCATCCCCACCAAGGAAGCCAACGCAGCAGGGCTAAAGGCCACAAAGCAGCTAATGTCCATGCTACGCGACCAACCGCTACTAGACTTGGCAAGCGTTGATGCAGAATGCGACATAATACAAGAAGAAGTAAGATTAATCATGGCCAAGACCCTAGAGCTAGGCGGTGGAGACATAGCCGCCGGCACAGTAAGGGCCTTCGAAGCAGGTGTACTAGATGTACCTTTTGCACCCAGCAAGTATAGCGCGGGCAAAATCATGCCAGCTAGGGATGATGTAGGCGCGATACGTTTACTGGACTGCGGCAACCTACCACTAAGTGATGAGCTTAAAAACTTCCACAGGGGCCAGCTAGAAACCCGTGCAAAGCGCGAAGGCCGCACGGTTGACTTCCGTATGGTAATAGACGATGTATACGCCGTAAGCCGTGGCAACTTGGTTGGCCGGCCATTATAAAAATCTCTCTATAGGATGTGTGTCATGAAAATCTCAAAACTTATATGCTCAGGGGGAAGGACAGGCTTCTTCTTCGACGACCAGCACGCAATTAAGCTAAATGCCGTAAAAGACGGCAACACCTACAAGGGTTACCCGGTAACCAACGGCTTTAGAAGCGTAAGGCAAGCTGGGGAGTCTATCTCTATTATGTTGCTGTTGGAAGATGGCCAGGTTGCCCATGGTGACTGTGCGGCAGTACAGTACTCTGGCGCTGCGGGGCGTGACCCGTTGTTTCTTGCAGAGGATTTTATCCCAATCATAGAAAAAGTGGTAAAGCCGGTGCTAGAAGGGCGCGAAATCACAACCTTCCGCGAGATGGCAGTGGAGCTGGATGCACTGCAGTACGAAAACCGCCCCCTACACACCGCAATCAGGTACGGCATAACCCAAGCAGCTTTGGATGCCGTAGCAAAATCCAAGCACAAACTTATGGCCCATATAGTGGCAGAGGAATACAACACCACAATTTCTGACAGTATGATCCCGATATTTAGCCAGTCAGGAGACGAGCCATTTCTCAATGCAGACAAGATGATACTAAAACAAGCAGATGTGCTGCCGCACGCCTTATTCAACAATGTAGACAAGCTGGGCTTCCATGGCACAAAGCTGCTAGAATATGTAAAATGGCTAAGAAACCGCGTTTTCGACTTGCGCATTACAAAGGACTATTTCCCCATCATACACCTGGATGTATACGGCACAATAGGCACAGTGTTTGACCTGTCATACGACAAGATTACGGACTTCCTGCGGCACCTAGAAGAAGCAGCCAAGCCGCTTAAAGTATACGTAGAAGGCCCTGTAGACATGGGTGACCGTGATACCCAAGCCCTGGCACTAACCAGGCTGCGCCAAGTCATGGAGATGCGTGGCATTGACATTAAACTAGTCGCGGACGAATGGTGTAATACATTGGACGATGTCATCTACTTCGCCAAAAACAAAGCCGGGCATATGCTGCAAATCAAGACCCCGGACCTAGGGGGCATACACAACTCCATAGAAGCAGTGCTAAGCTGCAAAGCCCACAACATGGACGGCTACCTAGGCGGCACATGCAACGAGACAGAGCGCTCTGCCCAAATATGTGCGCATATTGCCATGGCCGTCAACCCCGTGCAGATGCTGGCCAAGCCCGGCATGGGCATGGACGAAGGGTATATGATTGTATACAACGAGATGAAACGGATATTAGCACTCAAAGATATTATGTAAAGGAGGCACGCAATATAATGAACGAGTTTAGAGTATTGGCCCCAACTGCAATACTGGGCTACGGCTTCCCAGAGGCTTCTTTCATAGAGGGCATGAAAAGAAAACCCCATGCCATAGCAGTAGATGCAGGCTCTACAGACCCTGGCCCATACTACCTAGGTGCGGGCAAGTCATTTACAGACCGTGCCGGTGTAAAACGCGATATGGAGTATATGATTAAAGCGGGTATAGAGCACAACATCCCAGTAATCATAGGCTCGGCAGGGGGTAGCGGCGCAGACTCACACCTAGCCTGGAATGTAGAAATAGTGCAAGAAATAGCCCGTGAACAAGGCCTAGACTTCAAACTGGGGGTAATAAACGCCCAAATAGATAAACAAGATGTGTTAAAGCACCACAATGACGGAAGTCTCAAAAAAATGCATTCATCCCCCCTGCCCACGAAGGCCCAAATCACAGGTTCGTCTAATATTGTAGCGCAGATGGGCACAGAGCCTTTTATCAAAGCCCTGGACATGGGTGCGCAAGTCATAGTTGCAGGTCGCGCATATGACCCGGCTGTGTTTGCATGTGTGGCTATACGCAATGGCTTTGATACTGGCTTGGCCATGCACATGGGAAAGATACTAGAGTGCGCAACAATAGCGGCAGTGCCTGGAAGCGGCTCTGACTGTATGCTGGGCACACTTGGCCAGGATTCTTTTGTTGTAGAGCCACTTTCGAGCGCGCGCAAATGCACGACTTTGTCTGTAGCCGCCCACACCCTGTACGAAAAAAGCGACCCAACAAAGCTACCAGGCCCAGGCGGCACACTGGATTTAAGCCAATGTGTGTTTGAGCAAGCAAGCGAAAACAGCGTAAGGGTAAGCAATACAAAATTTATACCTGACCCGGATAATGGGTACCACATAAAGTTGGAAGGCGCCACCCTCAAAGGCTATAGGACCGTAAGCATCGCCTCCGCCGCAGACCCGATATTCACCCACAACATCGAAGATATAGCCGCAGCAGTTAAAGAGCGCGTGAAGTCCAACTTCGCGGACCTAAACAACGCGGATTATTTCCTGGATTTTAAAATCTACGGCAAAAATGGCGTATCGCTGTTTCACGACCAAAACACAAATGCAGGACAACAAAAAAACAGCCAAGGCCTACAGGCCCCGGCTGAAATAGCAATAGTAATAGAAGCTGTAGCAAGCTCACAAGAAACCGCCAACACAATATGCTCGTTTGCCCGCAGCAGCCTACTGCACTTTGGGTATGACGGCCGCAAATCTACTGCCGGCAACCTGGCGTTTCCGTTCTCGCCATCAGATTTCGAGGCAGGGGAAGTGTACGAGTTTAGCGTGTACTGCCTTATGCCTTCACCCGACCCATGCCAATACTTCCCGGTAACCGTGGCACAAGTCAATGGTTAAGCATATGGAGGGACTCAAATGAAATATAAATTATTCGACCATGCAGATGTTATACGAAGCAAAAACTCCGGCCCATATGAGCTG
>WQVY01000114.1 GCA_009785605.1 Defluviitaleaceae bacterium
GCCATTAATAAATAAAATAGCTGCAGGTGAAGTAGTAGAGCGCCCCCTAAGCGTAGTAAAAGAGCTAATAGAAAATGCAATTGACGCCGGGGCATCTGCAATTACTGTAGAAATTGCAGACGGCGGCCTAACTTCTATACGAGTAACAGACAACGGCGCGGGCATCCCATCTGACCAGATACTATTAGCCTTTGCCCGGCACGCAACCAGTAAGATAGCCAGTATGGAAGACCTCTTCGAAGTGGGTACCTTGGGCTTTAGAGGCGAAGCACTTTCCAGCATTGCCGCAGTGGCCCAAGTAGAAATGGTTACAAAAACAGCCGGCCAGGTAATGGGTATGCGGGTAGAAATACATGGCGGTGAACTTATAAACCAGCGGGAGGTTGGTGCTGCCAATGGCACGACTATAGTAGTAAATAATTTGTTCTACAACACACCTGCCCGGCGTAAGTTTCTAAAAAAGCCCGGCACAGAAGCAGGCTATATAGCAGACTGTCTACAAAAGTTGGCACTGGGAAACCCCAGCCTAACCATACGCTACATAAACAACGGTGAAATAGCCTTCCAAACCAATGGCCGGGGCGATTTGAAAATGGCAATGCTAAACATTTACGGGCGGGAGACTGCATCTATACTGGTAAATGTAACTGCAGAGTTAGAAGATATGAAGCTAACCGGCCTAGTTGCAAAGCCCGAAGCGGCCCGTGGCAACCGCCAGCGCCAAAGTTTTTTTATTAACGGGCGGCTTATACAAAGCAAAATCTTGACGCAAGCCGTAGAAGAAGCCACAAGAACTATGTTGCCCTCGGGCAAGTTCCCGGTATATGCACTCAACTTGATGCTCCCGCACGAAACGGTTGATGTCAATGTCCATCCCACAAAAATGGACGTACGGTTTGCAGACGAAGACGGTGTATACAGGTTTGTGTGCGGTGCAGTGCGTGAAGCGCTAACGGAAAGTAATCTGATTCCCGAAGTACGGTTTAGCGGAAAGAAGGGTACGGAAACTTTGCCCCAAAGCAGCAATGATGAGCGGAGTCACTATGTACCCAATAACAATGAGCCCAATAATAAACTTGCCCTGCAAGCTAACAAAAAAACAGCGGATATCTCCAATTTATATCATATGTCTATTTCGGACACCGCACCCATCAAACAGCCCATCTTGCCCCAAAAATACGAGCAGCCCCTTACTTTACGGGAAGAAACTCCTCAAGCGCCTACGGTAGGCTTCTTTACAAACTACCGTATACTAGGCTTAGTTTTTGGCACATACTGGCTAATAACCCAAGACGAGTCCTTATACTTGATAGACCAACATGCCGCTCATGAGCGCGTGTTGTACGAAGAAATCAAAGAGAAAACAGCGAACGGCGCAATCAATTCCCAGCGCTTAGTTGCACCAATTGCCATACGTTTGACTCCTAGGGAAGTGTCATTGCTAAAAGAAAACCTTCCACTTTTTACTCGCTTTGGCTTTGAAATAGCCGTCCCAAGCGAAGCTGCCACACACACACCTGCCGAAATACTGGCTGTACCCACAATATTTAAAGGCCCGGTAAATACAGGCTTTTTTACGGACTTGCTAGACAAAATAAGCGATGTAGGTTTTTCTGGCGCAGGTGTTTATGCCCACAAAACCGAAGCCATGGCAATGGCCGCTTGCAAGGCCTCGGTAAAAGCTGGCGACGGTATTTCGGAAACAGAGGCCCATGGGCTAATCAAAAAAATACTGTCCCTAGAAAACCCATTTACTTGCCCCCATGGCCGCCCTACTATCATTGAGATAACAAAGCGCGAGCTAACACGGCGGTTTAAAAGGAGCTAGACCCATAAATACCAGCCTGTTTATGAATGGAGATGGATGTTGTGGTTATGTTTATGGCATTACCGTTTATACTTGCAGTGTTTATGCTCCTGGGCATGACACTTGGCTACCCGTTCAAACGGTTTATAGACTTTTGTAGTAATCCAGTAAAAGCATACAAAGTTGTGATGTGGTTATTTATTGCCATATCAAGCACTGCCTTTATTTTACTAGTAGTGGCTGGTGCGCAGGATATATATCGTTTTTTTAGCGATATTTCCCCGCCTATTACTGGGTTCCGCTCTTTTATACTTAATATAGAAAGAACAACTGGGCGAATGCATGCGTGGTCTAGTGTTCTGTTTTATATGATTATGATAGCGGTTGCATTGGCGGTAGCTGTATACTCTGTTTATACTGCCATCCGTGTCAGATATCACAAGTACTCTATACAGCAATTTACATTAATTGGCTGCATGATAATGATATCTAGTATACTTTTTGTAATATCATATCATTTGTTCTAAGTATATCCAAAATACCCTAAGAAACTGGTTGACATAACATGGAACACATGCTAGTATACTCATGTAGATTCGCCCATGAGGCGACCGTATTTTTTCGATCCGCTAGGAGGATTAGTTCATGAAAACAGGCACCGTAAAATGGTTCAATGCCGAGAAGGGCTATGGATTCATCTCCATCCCTGGAGAGGACGATGTATTCGTTCATTTCTCCGCTATCCAAACTGATGGCTTCAAGACCCTTGATGAAGGCCAAGAGGTACAGTTTGATGTTGTTCAGGGTGCGAAAGGCCCACAGGCCAGCAACGTATCCCGCGTTTAATAAGGAAATCTATTAAATTTCCTGGTTGCGCATCTGTACTTGGGATCGATAATAAAGACTATGTAATTAATTTGTAATTATATATCGTGTATTACTCGTTCCAAGCAAACTAAAACCCTTTCACGAAAACCGTGAAAGGGTTTTTTTATGTGTCATGAAACTACTTTACAGTTTCTGTTTATAATTTATGCATGAATAAAAAATCCCGCCAAGAACATCCTATAGTGAATGGATTTCTTCTGATTTTAATGAACAGGATAGGATGGTGGGGTAATGCGCGTTATAGTGCTTTTGGCAATCATGATTATGGCAGTGTGCCCGGTAAAGGTCACGGCTCATACAATGCCGCTTTCTAATAAGATAATAGTAGTAGATGCAGGTCACGGTGGTTGGGACCCAGGCATGGTTAGCGGTAAAGTAGAAGAAAAAGGCATAAACCTAAGCATTGCTAAGAAACTGCAGGTATTTCTGGAGCAAGGTGGTGCAACGGTAATCATCACCCGACTAGATGACTCTGACCTGGCAAAAAACAAAGCTGGTGATATGCACGTCAGGCGGCTTATTGCCAATACCAGTAGCGCCGATATTTTTGTAAGTATCCACCAAAACTCCTACCACAAGGACAGTGTTAAAGGATTCCAGGCTTTCTACTTCAACGAGTCGGACAATAGTATGAAATTGGCCAACTGCATCCAAGACAGCCTTAAGGAGTTTGTAAACCCTAGCAATAGGCTTGGTGCCCGTGCCAATAAAAACTACTACGTGCTAAAGCAGACACAGATGCCAGCAGTGCTGGTAGAGTGCGGCTTCTTAACCAATTACAACGAGCGCAACAAGCTTACCAGTAACGAATATCAAGAAAAAATTGCTTGGGGTATTTACCTAGGCATAGTTAATTACTTTAACACGCCGAGTTTATAAACTTGCACGTTTTTTTAACAGGTAATGCGTAACAAAAAACGCAAGAACACAAAGTAACAATGTAGCTCCCCAACGATATAAATCAAAATATACAGGGAAGCTACTAGTGTTGTCACACAGGGGGATTCTTCCAACATGCAACCCTACAATGCGGCGCTCGAAGGTGAAAGGGGTGTAAGAATATTGTTGCACCTCGCTATAGTAGTGGAATATACGCCAGCCATACCCCGGAATATACCGGTTTACAGGCCTGCCCCACCCACTTATAACTTCCTCCATATACCGCCCCGCGAGTATGGCGTGAAGCCAAAAGAACAATGCTGCATACATAAAGCCCGCTACAACAGCAACAATGGAATGAACGCGCCACCTAAATAAACTGCTATTGGCAAGGGTTATTACAAAAAATAGCGTAAGTGTGAAAAACATTGCCGTCAAATTGATTTCTAAAACAGCCAGTAGCTCATGTAAGCCCAAGCTGCTAATGATAATGATACTGGGCATAGCATTGGTGCCATTGCGTGTGAGGAGATGCGTCACAACCGCTGCAATTACCAGCATAAAATTAAGCCACACAAATGCCACAATAACCTTGGAGGTAAGTAGCGGCAAGCGCCTTAGCGGCAATGTAAGCATCAGGTACCCGGTATCGCCAAAGAAGTGCTTATAAAAAAATTGCATCATCTGATAAACTACTATAAACCCACCCAAAAAGAACATCAC
>WQVY01000115.1 GCA_009785605.1 Defluviitaleaceae bacterium
CCCTGTTTTATTAAGAGATGTGCAGTCCTATATTTTAATGCCAACAATTGTGCTTAATTCCAGCATATTTTAAACGGGATATGTGCTTTTCGCAATACTTTAAGATTTTGGAGTCATACATGTTAATTTCTAACTACTGGACTATCAACAATCTCTCCCTAACCTCACGTACTTGCTCTGTCCCTTGCCATTGTGTTCTATCAAAAACTTCTTCCAGGTAAGTGATATATAGCCACTGTTCACCTGTTGTGTCCAATATAATGTCGGACTGAAATGGTGCTTCGCCTGTAAAAATTCCGTTTGCCCCATTGGATAAGCGCCATGATATTGGCATCCACCTAAAACGCTTGTCTTGAGGGAACTCAAGACCCATGTTATACCCCATTACTGTAATGCTAATGGTTTGCCCAGCCAATAATGCATTTTCATCATCTAAGCCATGGATGATGCCCCTATATGCCCTTGGCCAAATGCCACCAGGACCGGAGTATCTCCAGTTCGGGAAAAGATGAGTATCTTGGTAAATAGGTGTTTTGTTGGTATAAGGTTCACCTGTAAAATATGGGTTATCAAACCACCCAAGAAAAGTGTAATCATCCCATAATGGGTAGTATTGTGGTATTGGCCATACGGTTTCGCCACCAAGGCCATAGCCTTCCAATACATAAAATATGTTCAAATGCCCGAAGGCATAAGTGTGAAAATGCACTTCAAAAACATTCCCATCCCAGTCAGGCAATGTTCTTATAGAGTCTATAAACTCAAGAGCAAGCATATCTGCCAATTGTGCTTGCCCGCGGGTGTTAGGCTCTGTTGATGTGGAGCGTTGTATGGCATATACAATGCCTTGGTTAAAGCGCAGCCCTATAAATATCGTGTATTTTTGACCAACCCCAAACTCATATGGGTCAAGGAACCTTGTCCATGTATCAAGACTAAGCGAGAATCGCCTTCCCGTCATTGATTCGACATCAACAATAGTAGATGTGCACCCATGTCGCCAACACTGATATTGCCATGTGTTTTTTACAATAAAATCTGCAAATACACCTTCTGGATGCCTTGATTCGTCCCAAAACGAAATATCAAGCAAGTGATAGTCATGTGGGCCGGTTATGTGATAAAAATTGCCGGTATAAAACGCGCCCTGCCACAACTGCGTTATTGCCCTCACTTTCACCCCCAACATTGCATCGAAGTATGGCGTGCGAAAAAACACATGTGGATTTGTATACCTTGCTTGGATTTGATACCCACCTATATCCAATGGCATAGAATAACCATCTGTAGTAATTGTCCTGTCTTGTAAAATTGCCAGCCGCTGAGCTTCTTCAAAGTATAGTTGGGGGGATAAATACATGATAATTGATGTTAGAAGCATAATCATATCTTGATAGTTATCATGGTCTTTAAGCGCAACTGTAAAAGATGGGTTTTCGCGCTCATCAAGAAGGACATCTAGGTCAAAATCCAAATGTCTATTAAGGAATAATATAACCCCGATATTACCGCTATCAGTGAAATCCACCTTGATTTGCGTGTATTCCCTGTTGTTGAACACAATCCTTTCAATGTCGCCGGTAATCATAGGAAGCCCGTGTGCTGTAATGTTGTTTTCAAGTGCGATTTTTAGCTGCTTGGCGGGGTTGTCTGGATAATAAAAATCACCTATGACATAATTGGCAGTGTTATTAATAATTGTGTCATTCCTTTCCACCGCTGGCGGGATGAAGGCGTCGCCAACGTTTTGTGCTCTGTCATTAGCATAATCTTCAGATACTACCGAGCCCGAATCTCTACCACATGATGCGAGCGCCAATGTAAACATAAGCGCTGCAAAATAAACTATAGCTCTATATTTTTTCATATCTTAATACATGCCTCCTTCGTCGGCGGAACAAATAGCCTACTCATACTAATCTCAAATAAATTCTGAGAATTTGCCCAAATAGAAAATATCAGGTATTAGTGATTTTTCGTTTGGGCAAATTTACATTTTACTTGAGATTAGTATCAAATATTTGTCTAACTCTTGGCACGACATAGCCGCTACCACCGCGCCCCTGCACATCCTCTACCATAGAAACAACAAGCAAAGGGTTTTGCGCATTTTCATCTGCTGTAAGCAAAACAAACCAGCCAAGTTCACGGCCTGTAACGTCATCTTGCGTTAGTTTTATTTCTGCTGTTCCTGTTTTGCCAGCAAGGGGTGTTCCGGGAATCCGCGCATTTCGCCCGGTCCCATATTCAACAGAGAATATTAGACTGTCTAACACAACCCTTGCTGTTTCGGGCGAGAAAGCCCCTGGTATCCATACTTGTGGAGGATTAGCGATATTATGAGTCAGACGTGGCATCATGATATCGCCCTGTGTAATAAACGCAGCATAAATCGCCGCTAAGTGAACAGGGTTAACGAGTATTTCACCCTGCCCGTATCCGCTGTCTGCCAATTGAATTTCAGATGAAAAATTGCCTGTCCTTGAAATCGTGGATGAAAATAGCCCATATTCAAATGGGATTCGCTCGTTAAATCCTAAACCCCTGAGTCCGCTTTCAAATGCATCTGCGCCAACTCTCAAGGTGGCTTTAGCAAAATAAATATTGTCAGACCATGCCATCGCGTTATTAAGATTAGCGGCACCGTCGTATTCCCTTACTGTTGTTATAAAAAACCCGCCCCAGCTTTCGTCTTGCTGCCAGCGAAGCCCGCTTCGCCCAAAATCCTCATGAGGGCAAAAAAACCCACCATCAACACCAATTGCTGCGGTTAGCGCTTTCATTGTTGAGCCGGGGCTAAATGTGGCCCTAAAGCGGTTAAACAGTGGCAGGTTTTCATCTTCGTTAAGGCCTACCCATATACTTGTAGTCATGCCACGGGCAAAATCGTTAGGGTCGTACGAAGGTGTGCTTACAAGGGCAAGTACTTCCCCTGTTATGGGGTTTGTGGCAACAGACGCGCTGTTATCTCCGGCGAATACTTCATATAGCTGCCGCTGGATGTTCGCGTCAATTGTAAGCCTAATATCATTGCCGTTTATGGGTGGCTTGTGTGCTAGGGTGGCTGTCCTGTTACCGTCGCTGTCAAGTATAAATATCTCACGCCCGTCTATTGCGCGGAGGGTGCTTTCATATATGCTTTCGAGCCCGGCTCTGCCAATTATGCTATTCATATGATAGCCATAGTCCCGGAGTGCTTCCAATTCCTCTGCATTGATATTTTGTATATACCCTACCAGGTGAGCGGCACTTCGCCCCAACGGGTAATATCTTACGTGGGCTGTGCTAATCATAATGCCTTGTACGGTTAATAATTCTTCTATCAATTCCTGCGCATCCCTGGAAATGATTCTTAACTGCACGAAAATATCATCCCTTACATATGAAGCGTTTAGCCTTCGCATAACGCCTTCTGGTGTCATATCCAAAAGCTCTGCTACTCTTGCTATGTCATCTTCGTTATAAATAAATGTTGTTTCTAATTCCGGCGTATCGTCTGCTTCCTCCCTGCGCATTCTTCCTGGTACAAACCCAACTGCAGAGGCTGTACCTGGGCCGGCAAGCATTGTCCCGTTTCTGTCAAAAATGTTACCGCGTTCTGCCGGCAAAACACGTACTCTGACCCTATCGCCCTGGCTTAGCTCTGGAAATAATATATTGGTATGCCATTGCAGCCTGTATTCATTGTCTTCGCTTAATTCGAAAGTGGCTATGTTGTCATGGGCGATTTCACCTGCCACCGTGTCCATCCGCAGGGAGTAGACGATAAGCTTATTGCCCGGGCTTTCTACGACATCATACATACTGTTGATTGTGATTGTTATATTTCTTGCCCCTACCCCACTGTATACGCTGCTGTTTCTTTCGATAAAGTCATTTCTCGTAATTTGCTCTTGGCTTGTACTGGTTAGCATATCGTACATGCTATCGAACTGGCCGCTTTCTATGAATGAGAAATACTGCTTTAGTAGTTGGTCGGGTTGTGTTGGTTTGCTTGAAGATGGAGATGATTCGCTGCTTGTGGGCGAATAGTTGCGGCTAGTTGAAGAACACGACGTTAAACATATTATTGCTAACACCGCAATGCATGTAGTCGTGACTAAGCGCCATAATATAATTCTTCGCATACACTCCTCCTTATATTGATACTAATCTCAAATAAATTCTAAGAATTTGCCCAAATAGAAAATATCAGGTATCAGTGATTTTTCGTTTGGGCAAATTTACATTTTACTTGAGATTAGTATGACATGCAGTAGGGCATATCTAATCGATATTCCTACGTGCGTAA
>WQVY01000116.1 GCA_009785605.1 Defluviitaleaceae bacterium
AGGCGGGCTAGACAAGCCTTCGGCGGGCAAGCTTTTTGTAGACGGGAAGGATTTGTTTAAGCTTGGAGAAAGAGAGCTAGTGGACTACAAGACAGTCACCGTAGGCTTTGTGTGGCAAAACAACGCCAGAAACCTAATACCATATTTGACCGCACTAGAAAATGTAATGATGCCCATGCAGTTTAACAAGGCCGCCCCAATAAAAGACAAGAAAGCACGGGCACTAGACCTGCTGGAATTAACCGGTATGGGCAAGCGGGCCAAGCACCGGCTAAACCAACTCTCTGGCGGTGAGCAGCAGCGTGTGGCTATAGCGCTTGCGCTTGCCAACCACCCGGCTGTGCTTTTGGCAGACGAGCCTACAGGCAGTGTTGATACGCGTACAACAGAAGTCATACTGGATATGTTTAGGACTGTTAATAAAGAGCTTGGCACGACAGTAGTAATTGTTACCCACGACCAAGAAATATCAAAAAAAGTAGAGCGGGTAGTTGCCATACGTGACGGCAAGACCTCTAGCGAGTTTATCATGAACTATGCCGATAAACTTGCCGGGATAGAAGGGTTTACGGGCACACAGGTAGAGCTTGCCGTACTAGACAGGGCTGGCCGCGTGCAAATACCCCGGGAATATATAGATAAAATGCAGCTGGATGGCAACCGCATTCACATACACATGGATGATGATAATAGAGTGATATTAACGGCACCTGCCAGCTCTGGCACAGTGGCATATTAGGCGGGTGGGGTAGTTTATTTTAGATAATCAAGCGCCAAATAAATACGCCCATCAAACTTGCACAGCGCCTCCTTAGAAGCCTCATAGCCAACGTTTCCTAAAATCATTAGGATGGCGTTTTTGGCAGAAAACTCACACTTTGTGAGTTCTTCTTTGGCGCGCTGTTCTGATACGCCGGTTGCCATACATACTATATTTACTGCGCGGCTAACCAGTTTTTCGTTGGTGGCTTTAAGGTCTACCATGAGGTTGCCGTAGGTCTTGCCAAGTTTAATCATTGCTACGGTGGTTAGCATGTTGAGTACCATTTTTTGCGCGGTACCGCTTTTCATGCGGGTTGAGCCTGTTATAACCTCTGGGCCTGGCTGGGGAGAAATGTCTATATCGGCAACCTGCGATATTTCAGAGTCACGGGTACACGATAGCCCTATGGTAAAGCCACCAACACTGCGTGCATACTGCATTGCGCCTATCACATATGGTGTGCGCCCACTTGCCGCGATGCCTACCAATGCGTCTTTGGAGGTGAAGTTTATTGCTTTTAAATCTTCTGCGCCTAGTTCTAGGCTGTCTTCTGCGCCTTCTTTTGCCTTTATAAACGCTTCTGGGCCGCCGGCCAGCAGCGCTATAACCATATCGTAATCCACACTAAAGGTGGGAGGGCATTCTACTGCATCTAGCAAACCCAGCCTGCCAGAAGTCCCGGCCCCTGCGTATATTAGCCGCCCACCGCCCTTTAGCCTTTCGTAAATGGCATCTATTGCACTGGCTATGGTGGGAAGGACTGCTTCTATAGACTCTGCAACCTTTTTATCCTCGCTGTTAATAAGCCTTACAACATCCAAGGTGCTTAGTTTATCTATGTCGCTGGTGTTGGGGTTGCGTTGCTCTGTATCTAGCTGCTTTATGTCTACCATTTCTAGTCCACCTTTACTAAATTCTCGTATTTTTGTGTGGTAAGGAACTTTCTCATATCTTCCCTGTACTGCGGGCAGCACTTGCCGTTTATAAGCTCCATTGCCCAAAATACCGCTCCCAGGGCAGGTGGCGCGTCCAGCAAAACCGGTATGATATTTTGGGTATGGTGTATGTTGTGCTTTATTGTTGATTCAAAAATATCTGACATGCCTTTGTATTTTAGCTTTGTCCAGATGCTTCCGGCTTTTACTACCGTTATCTCACTTGCGAAGGATAGGTTGCGTATGCACCCGCTTATGCCTTCTGCACAGTTTATGCCTACGTTGTCTAATATTGCTTTGCATACTTCGTCGCCTTGTATGGCGTAGTCGTCTACTATATCTATTATTGCCTTGGCATTTTCCCATATGCGTGTGCTTTGGGATATTATGCTGGTTGGCAGGTCGGGTGGGTTTGTAACGCCAAACACGCCCATTATTTTAGGGAATGCGTGTGAATACGGGCCCACGCGGAAATAATGCTTATACACCGCCTCTACAGCGCTGCGGGCTATGTGGCTACCGCCAGCATAATCGCCGCTAAGTGGGCCAATACCACCTACTTGTAGCTGTGCGCCTGTATCATCTATACCCACAACCACTGTGCCTGAGCCGTTTATTGCACATATACCAGAGTCTGCCATGGCCTTTACACCCAGTATACCGTCGTTGCCAAGGTCAAACTTGCATAGCCCCATATTTGTAATGCGCTGTTTGAGCTGTTGGTGCTGGTGTGGTAAATCAGCACCCGCAAGGCCAAAAGCCGCTGCTGATATATCCTTTACTGTAATATTGTTTTTGGCAAATAAGTCGTGCAGGTGGGACTGCATCTTGTTTTGCATACCGTCATAGCCTACGCCGGCATGCTCGTGACTGCAGGTAGGGCGGCGCAAGATATCTACGAAAGTACCGTCCTCGCGGCAAAGCAAATAATCGGTTTTAGAATTTCCACCGTCTACGCCTAGTATATAGTTCATTTTAGTCCCTCCAGTCAGTAAACATATTTCGGCGATGCTTCTACGCCGAAATATGTTTACGGTTTTTGCCGCAGGCAAAAAGACTTCATATTCTTTTACAAACATATCTTTTTACAAACTAATCTTACCCAATATCTTGCCGCAACTAGCCCCCGTTACAGAAGGCAGGTTGCCGGTGTTGCCGCATATTGTTTCATTGGCTAGGATGGCAAATGCAACGGCTTCTTTTGCATTACTATTTTTGCCCATGTTCTCGTGAGTTGTAACACTTACCGTGGGTAAGCTGCGGCTTAGCATCTGCATTAGCGTGTGGTTGTACGCACCGCCTCCACCAACAATTAGCTGCTTTATGCAAAAAGGGATAAATTGCTTTATAGAAAAGCTAATGCTTTGCGCGGTAAACGCAGTCGCAGTTGCTATGATATCTGCGTCTTGTAAATTGCTGCTCTTGCATAGTGCGTAAAAATCTTCGCTAAAAGCTTTGCCAAAGTATTCCCGCCCGGTGGCTTTTGGGGGGGCTTTTTTTATGAATTTGTCGTTCATAAGATGAGCTAATGTTTGCGGGCATACGGTGCCTTGTGCTGCAATTTCACCATTAATGTCATAACTTCGGTTATAAATTTTGTTTACTAGATAGTCAATTATCATGTTGCCAGGGCCGGTGTCAAAAGCAATTATGTTGCTTGGCCCGGCGTCTTGTTGGATGGCGGTTATGTTGCCTATGCCGCCTATATTTTGAAGCGCGATACTTTCACCGCTTCCGGCATACAGCAAAAACTCTGTATACGGTACCAGAGGCGCGCCTACACCGCCGGCTGCCATGTCCGCAACCCTAAAATCTGACACGGTAAGCACGCCAGAGTTATGAGCGATTACGGCGCTTTCGCCTATTTGCAATGTAGATTTTATGGGGTAATGCGTGCAAATAGGCTCAGGGATATGGTATATCGTTTGCCCGTGAGAGCCAATAAGGTCAACTCGGTGGATGTCAAAGCCAGCTTTTTTTGTGATATTTATTGCCGCCAGCCCAAAAAGCTCGCCCAGTAAGAAATTCATGTGACATATATCTGCTGAGCTAGATGTACCAGCGTCAAAAAGGCGAAAGATCTGCTCTCGTATGCCTTTGGGGTATGGGTATGTTTCGAAGGCAATTTCGTCTACTACTGTGGAGGTATAGTTGCCTGATATTTTTACCAGTGCTGCGTCTATACCGTCTACAGACGTGCCAGACATCAACCCTATTACATATTTTTCATCTTTGGCGCTTAGCCGCTGCAACCGTTCTAGCATAGTGCTATTGGGAGTTTCCCGCCGAAGGGTATTTTACCTGTTAGGGCTTTTATTGTGTTGTTTACAGAGCGGTTTGTGTACTCGTATGCGGCTATATATGCGTCCGCGTCTTGCATTTTTAGGATGTCGTATGGTACTCGCAAGGACACCAGTATTACTTTTTTGCCAGCGGCCTTGAGTGCGTTGTACAAATTTATCTGGCCTGTAAACTGTATTGCGTTGTATGATGCGTACAAGATTACTTCTGCCTCTGCTTTTTTTATAACTGTTGCAATTTCATCTTGGCTTGGGTCTACG
>WQVY01000117.1 GCA_009785605.1 Defluviitaleaceae bacterium
AAATTGCTCATAATTAAAACTATGGTCTGCGGGATTAGAGCCGATAAATACAATTGATTTTCTTGTTGGTAAGTCAGCCAACAACATAGTTGCTATATTTTTTGGCAGTTCGTCATTGAACCAATCAAAATAATAGTGTGTTTTCATTTATGTTCCTCCTCATGCGTAAAAGCACTATTCCGCTTATGTCCCAAAATATAAATTTTACGCACATCATAGATTATGCTTGTTCTCATATCCGTAGTTTAAAGGATCGCTTTTGGCCCAATCATCAAAACCGCCTGTATCGTACCATATAAAGGTGTATTTTTGCACTATCATCTACGTCATTCTTAAAAATGGCTATTATCACAGTTTCATACTCAATACAAAGCTTAAAACTCCTCACAGCCTATGGTGTATATCATACCTACCGGCACACCGGTTCAAGGGTTTGCGCTTGACAGCTACGCTCTACAGGTATAGAATGAAGCCAATTCTATAGCAATAGAATGCCACATTTCGCATTTTTGCATCAAAATACGATATTCTATAGCCATAGAATACAGTGTTAGGAGGCTCCCCCACATGAAAACAGGCTTATATGATTCAGAGCTAAAGGTTATGGGCGTACTATGGAAAGAAGGCGACACCACAGCCAAAGACATTGCCGCAATACTCAACCAAAAACTAGGCTGGAGCAAAACAACCACCTACACCATCATAAAAAAATGCATAGACAAAGAGCTTATACAAAGGCGGGACCCAAACTTTGTATGCCGTGCCCTTGTTACAAGAAAACAAGCACAAGAATACGAAGCCATGGAGCTAGTAGACAAGATGTTTGACGGCTCGTCTGATATGTTGGTGGCCTCACTTATTAATGGGAAAAGGCTTACCCGGGACCAACTGGGCAGGCTTAGGAACTTGATTAATAGTGTTGCTTCTATATAAATACGGCATATGAGGTGAACACATGAGTTGGATTGTTTCAATTGCGATATTAACGCTGGCAATAATATTTGTTGCTGCCATCCGCAAGTTGGCCATAAACAACATACCCAAGTTTGTTTTTGTTGCGGTGTGGGTGATATTGGGTATTAGGCTCGTTATGCCTTTTGCTGCGCCAGTCCATATGCCATTTATAAATGATATGGCAAATGCAAGGTTTATTAGCTTGTGGAGCCAAGAGGTTGATATTTCGCCATACACGTCTACATTTAGGGGACTCACAGCCGCCTATACCAGCTCGCCCGCTGCTGGCAAAATTGCAGATATTATATTGCCACAGTTAAGTGAAGATGTTGGCAACATAGCACCTTTGCCCAGTACTGCAGAGTCTGGGCTATACCTATATGGGCACGCACTGTCTGAATATGTAACGCATCATACACAAGAATCTGCCCTCACTATCAATATCCGGTATATTTTTTTCGCGATATGGCTTGTGGGTATGCTGGTTTTTGCTTTGTACTTTATTATCAACCACTACCGTTTTCGCCAGGAAATGCGCGATTCTACACCTATAGAATGCGATATTTTGCCACGCCAATTATGGAAATCACACATCCCAGCGGTATCAACTCTGTGCCCTACCCTCCGCAATGTACAAATAAGACATTCTCACAAAATCAGCTCCCCTGTGACTTACGGCTTGTTTAGACCGGTTATCCTTATGCCATCCACCACCAACTGGCGCGACGAAAAACAGCTAAACTATGTACTAGCGCACGAGTATGTGCACATACACCGCTATGACTGTGTATGGAAGGCACTGTTTGCGGTGGTCTTATGTATCCATTGGTTTAACCCGTTTGTGTGGGTGATGTTTTTCTTAGCCAACCGGGATATAGAGTTGTCTTGTGACGAAGCGGTGATTAAGTTGTTTAAACACAGCCCAAGAACTGCATATGCCTTAGTACTGCTGGACATGGCCGAAAGTTCGAGCCAGTTAGCCATACAATACAACGGCTTTAGCAAGTTTGCCATAGAAGAAAGGATACATGCGATGATAGCAAACAAGAAAAAATCTGCTTTAGCTACTATATTAATGGTAGGTCTTGTGACGGTAATGGCGGCATGCTCTGCCATATATCCAACACAGGACGGTTATACGGATGCACAGTGCAATACCGCACAAATGATGACACAAGCCCTGCATATACCAGATGCAGCACAGTCTAACAATAGAAACATAACTGTATCGCATACCCAAGACCCACGCCTGGTCGGATGCCTTGCGTACGCGGCAATGCCCCTGCACGAAGCGGCAGACATAGGTGTCGCTGCTATAGAGAAATTGTACGGTGTATACCTAGATGGCGCATATGTGTCCGGCTTTTATACGACACGGCAAGAGTTTTCTGCAGGTGTATACGATAGTGGCATATCCCAGGGCGCCCCAAGTAGGCATCACTACTACAGTGAAGTACTTACACAATTCTTAATCAACAATGACTTAACAACAAGAGGAGACTGGTATGACCATATTTTTCAAACGCAGTACTACGCTGATATATTTTCTTCTGGTTCTATTAACGTTGCAAATGAAATACCGGCGTTTTGGACGGGTATGTTTGTACATGAGGGATATAGGTACACCTTTTTAGTTTATAGCGAAACCGGCGCAATACGGGAAATTACAAAAGTAGCTTGGCATAATAACAGCATTGTAAATGTTGGTCGCACGCTATCAAGTTTATTCAACTATGGCTCACCTAGCCGGCAAAGTACCCGCTGGTGGGCACAAAACAAGCACTATGGCGTGGACATCCCTTTATATGCAATGCATGTCATAGAAATGATGGGTATCTTTGAGGGTGAAGTCACTAGAGCCAGAATATCTGGCTATAGCATGAGCAATGACCATCAAACTACGTACATGGCAAGCATCAATATCATGCCTGGCGATTACGCAGTCAACCTGCATATACAACCAGACGCAAGCATTAGCCCAATTGCCTTTGTATGTGTTGAGTCTAAGCACGGCGAATATGCTCAACTAGTAATAACCGGCTTTCTTGAAGATGGACTACATGTTGCCCGCCTAAGCACCGTAAGGTCCTCTGTGTACAGGAGTTGGTTATTGCAATATGACGGTACATGGGCACCGGTGACTACATTTGACTGGGTGAGCCCATAGCATACGCCAGGCTACTTAATTCGATACAACGCTTTCGCATTAGACAATGTGGTCTTAGCTACTTCTTCAGGTGAGATGTTTTTTAGCTTTGCTATTTCGTTAATCACATATTTAAGATAACCAGAGTCATTTCTTTTACTGCGAAATGGCTCTGGTGTGAGATAGGGGCAGTCTGTTTCTATCACCATATGTTTAAGTGGGACAGTTTTGACTACCTCCACAAGATTTTTCCCTCTTGCGGATTTATGAGTCACTATGCCGCTTATGCTTATTAGGTAGCCCATTTGTATATAATCCATAGCCATCTTGGGAGTACCCAGGTAGCAGTGTATTATGCCTTTGCCATGCCCATAGTCCGGCATATCGGCTTTGTATAAGATGTCAAATACCGGCTGGCAAGCGTCACCGGAGTGGATTACTACCGGAAGCTTCACTTCCCTTGCCGCTTCCAACAGCCGCTTAAACCAATAAATAGAATAGTCATTTTCAAGGCTTTGCATTGTCTGCCCGCGTCTCATATCCAGGCCCATTTCGCCTAGTGCAACAATTTTTTTGTTGCTTTCGCATAGTCCAACCATCTTTGTGATGTATCTTTCTATCTCTGCCTCAACAGATTCCCCTGGCGATGCTTCCCACGAGCCGTAGTCCCCTATACATAAATATACAAAGTCATACTTTTGTACAAGTTGCAGCCCTTTTTCCATGTCCATAACGCCTACAGAGTCAACAATATACTCCACACCACTGCGGTGTATATCAAGTAAAAGCTGGTGCCTGTCTTTGTTAAACTGTTTTGAAAGATAATGCGCGTGAGCATCAAAGTATCTCATGATAAAACCTCCTAAATTGTTTGTCAGTAACAGCCGATTATAGCGGACTAATCCAATAACAGTCCACCCCAAGTTGCAAATGCAATATATAACTCACGCAACTTGTTTTCTTCCTAAAATAGGAATAGAATGAGGCAGGCCCCTTGCGGGGCCAAAAAAAAACGAGTTTGCGCGTCAAGCTCGCTATAATGGAGGGGAAGTCACAATGTTCAACGATTTAACAACCTTGGTCATCGCTGTAGTATTTGTGGCGATTAACGGGTTAACCATGCTTGCATGGGCGGCAGCACAAGGGTACAA
>WQVY01000118.1 GCA_009785605.1 Defluviitaleaceae bacterium
CCCCCGCAGTATAGGCGTTTTCTTCTGAAGCCAGTACATGAACACGAAACCCATACAATCGTGTAAATGTTCAAGTTTCGTGTTCATGCGCCACGAAAAGGGTGCAAGCGGAAGCAGTATATTTTTGCAGGCGTACTGTTTTGTGGCGCAAATTTATATGTAAATCATAACCCATTAGAGCAGAAAGCCCAGGGAATCAGCGTTTTCTAGCCATCTTTGATTGTATCAAAACCAACGTCAACACGGAGGCTTGTTTGGTGGGGTTGATACAAACGCACGATGACAAGCGTCCTTTTATTTTTATTGACGATTTTAACGTTTATGCGCTAAATAGATATAGTAACGAGTTGCGAAGAAAAATATATTGTTGGAGGCTAAGAATGATAACTATTTTTTGTGGGATGAATATTTCATCAAAAAATCCAGAAGCAATGGTGCGTTTCTATACCGATGTGTTAGGGATTCCAGCCTTAGCGAATAAGAGTCCAGATACAACGGCGAGTGGAGAAAGCTACGATGGTACGGAAATTGGGTTTGACCCTATGCAAACGCGTATATTTATATGGGACGAAAATAAATGGGGCAAATCAAACTCTGGAACTGTTACCTTTGTTTTTAAATGTGAAGATATTGATATGACATATAAAAACATAAAAGAAAAAGGTGTAGATGTTGCCCCTCCTGTTTTAACTCAATATGGTGGAAAGGAACTTGCTCTTAAAGACCCTGATGGTAATAAAGTATTGATATTGCCAGTGGGCATAGTATAGGAATATCAATACCAAATTGCCTAAAAATCAAAACGTACACACGAAATCTGTAGAATCATGTTTAAGTTCTAGTTTCGTGTTCATGTGCCGTACAAAGATATTCAAGTCATATCTATAACTGATTCTGGCTTTCCAGATACCGTAGCAGCGGATACGGGTTAATCCAAAACCGGCCTCGCGTAAAGTCTACCAGCGGCGAAATCCCGACATGCAAGTGCACAGGAAATGACCGGCCGCCACGCCCACCGCCGGTGTTGCCCATATACCCCAGGGGGTGGCCGGCCAAGACATGTTGCCCTGCTGCAAGTCCTGGGGCTAGGCTGTCTAGGTGCGCGTAGAGGTAGTATGTGCCGTTGGATGTTGTTATGCCTACAAAGTAGCCTAGCTGGTTGTTCCAGCCGGCTTCTTCTACATGGCCGTGGGTCATGCTTACTACTGGCACGCGGCCGCGTATATTTTCCCGGTCAATAACGGCTGTACCCATGTGCATACGGTTGCCCTGGAAGTTGTGGTCCACCCCCCAAGAGTCGCCAAACATAATAGACGGCTCATTCTGGTACCACTGCGAAGGTATAGGAAATACCACAAGCTCGCTAAACAAGTTTTCAAACATGGTTACATATGGGGCAAGGCTGCGTGCGTTGTACCTGCGCATGATGCGGTAAAAGTCTACTACATACATCGTTTCTAGGACGCTTAGGTCATACACTGCAGATTTTTCAGGGAAGAAGTCATTTTCGGCGTTGAACACGGCAAACAATTGGGCAAAAGGGATGTTGTGGGTGTTGGCATAGTCTTGCAAAAGGGCTATAGAGCGGTGCGGTACGCGGAAGGCCGCCACAATGTCTGGGTTTACACGCACGCGCATGCCGGGGCGCAGTAGCTGCCACACACCAAAGGCTAACAGGGATATGACCATAAAAACGGATAGCCTAAACAACTGCTCCTTGATACGGCGCAGGCTGATATTTGATAACTGTATGTAGCCGCGGCGGCGCCTATTAGAAGCCACGGGACGCAGCCCCAACCGCTTAAGCCGTAGCCGCGGCAGCCTAATACGTGGTAGTCTAAACCGTGGAAGGTCAAGCGTGGTTAGACCCCGTTTGCCCTTGCTACTGGGACCGATACCGATACCGATTGCGGACATGCTTGTCCGCCATGGGTTGGCACCCCGTCTAGTGCCTCTACGCCTGGGTGTATTTATCCCAAGCCTACGTTTTATATCGCGACTTCGCACAGACATAAAAACACCCCCCAACGACTGATGCTATATTCTATGCATCGCTGGGGGGTGTTTATGCTGTGGTGAGTTTAATATTTTATTGCGCTTTATTTTATCACTGTTTCATTGCCCATATACGGCACCAATACTTCCGGGATGCTAACGCTGCCATCGGCCTGCTGGCAATTTTCTAATATTGCTGCGATAGTACGCCCAATAGCCAGCCCGCTGCCGTTTAGTGTATGCACATGTGCCGGTTTATCTTTGCCGTCACGGTAGCGGATATCTGCGCGGCGGGCTTGGAAGCCTTCAAAGTTGCTGCAGCTAGAGATTTCTACATAGCGGTCATAACTGGGCAGCCATACTTCCAGGTCATAGCCCTTAGCGGCACAGAAGCCCAAGTCACCTGTGCAGCGGTCTACTACACGGTATGGTAGGCCAAGTTTTTGTAGTATGTCTTCTGCATCTGCGGTTAACTTTTCTAGCTCGTTGTAGGAATCTTCTGGCCGGGTAAACTTTACAATTTCTACCTTGTGAAACTGATGCTGCCGGATAAGCCCGCGTGTATCCCGCCCTGCGGACCCAGCCTCCTTGCGGAAGCTGACAGAGTATGCACAGTAATTTATAGGAAGTCGTGCACCGTCTATGATTTCCTCCCGGTGGATATTGGTAACCGGTATCTCTGCTGTTGGGTTAAGGAAATAATCTGTGCCTTCTAGCTTAAACATCATTTCGTCTTCAAACTTTGGTAGCTGCCCTGTGCCTACGGCGCTACGCCTGTGTACAATAACCGGTGCGGATATTTCTTCGTAACCATGCTTTGCATGTCTGTCCATCATAAAATTAATAAGTGCTCTTTCCAACCTTGCGCCTAGCCCTTTCATCACAACAAAGCGCGCGCCGGTTACTTTTGCTGCTGTTGCTGCGTCCAAAATCCCTAGGTTTTCGCCTATTTCCCAATGTGGTTTTGGTTCGAAACCAAAACTCACCGGTGTGCCCCAACGGCGCACTTCTACATTTTCTGTGTCGTTTTCGCCTATGGGGGTAGTGGGGTGGGGGGTGTTGGGTATCCCAAGTAAGAAGGTGTCTAGCTCCTCGTCTATGGCTTTAACTTGCGGCTCTAGAGCTTTTATTTCGTCGGCTAGGGTCTTCATCTCTGCCATAAGGGGTGCGGTATCCTTGCCTTCTTTTTTAAGGGCCGGGATTTCACGGTTTGCGGCATTTTGCTTGGCCTTCATGTCTTCGCTTTGGCGTAGAAGCGTACGGCGGCGTTGGTCCATTTCTGTAAATTTTTCGAGTTCGTAGTCTTTGCCACGCCTGTCTAGTAAGGCTTTAACGGCTTCATAGTTTTCTCTTAGTGCGCGTATGTCTTGCATGGCTATTCTCCTTTTTTGTTTAATGGTTTATCATTTGTATCAAAACTCATCTTCGTCTGTAAGCACTGTGGATAAATCCATCTCAAAGCCTGGCAGGGCACTTACAGTTACTGTGCCGGTTTCGTCGTATGCATTGGCGATGTACTCCCCCCCGACTAGGCGGTGGGTGGTAAGGGTGTTGTCTGTTGGGTCTACAATCCAATACTCTGCAACACCAGTACGGCGATATAGGTTTAATTTTGTAATTTTGTCATGCCTTGCAGTGGATGGCGATAGTATTTCTATAATCAAATCTGGTGTGCCTTCTATGCCTGTATTGTTTATCTTTTTGGGGTCGCATACTACAATGATATCCGGCACGACCACTGTGTCATTTTCTAGCCGTACATCTATGGGCCCGGCAAATACTTTACAGCGCTTACCATGCAAGTAGTTAGAAAGCAGTCTGCATATTTCCATTGATACAGCCTGGTGCCGGCTCGATGGCGACGCAAACATGTAAATATCACCATTAACCAGCTCCACGCGCATACTTTCGTCATGCTTTATTTTTAGCCAATCCTGGTATGTGTGGTAGCGCCCTTGCGCCTGTCGCATTGCCATTGTATCACCCTTTCTATTTCTTACCCATTAAAAAATGCCCCGCAGTAGGTATTTTATCCATCCTATAATAATCCAAATCATCGCCTTCTGCTACTGGCCGCATGGCAGTTAGCATTGTCTTTTGCCGCAAATTAAACACCGCCATCCCACCAGACTGCTTGGACGTGTTGACCGATATAAG
>WQVY01000119.1 GCA_009785605.1 Defluviitaleaceae bacterium
ACATCCAGCGGGATATTGTGCTGCCTCATATTGCGGGCAATGTCCAATGTCTCGGCTGCAGATGTGTAACTAATCTTACTTTGCCAATACCCAAATGACCAAAGCGGCGGGACACTGCCCTTGCCTGTAAGCTGCGTGTAGTCCGCCAATACTTGCTTAATATCCCCCACGAATACATAGTAATCAAGAAAATCATCATTGGCTGCGACTTGTATGTCGCACGCGCTGGTGCTGCCAACCCAGTATGTCATAAGACTGCTATGGTTAAAAAACACCCCATATCCCTTGTCACTAACAAAAAAAGGTATGTTTTTGTACGAGCGCGGAGTCGTGGTGCCCACAGCATCTATCATATTAAGGTCAATAGTCTGGCCGGTTTTATCAAGTTTGATAAATTTTTCACCCAGGCCGTAGATATGCTCATCATAGCGCAGGTCAAAGGATTCTACCGCTATGGGCTTGCCTGTTTCAAAGTCATAGCATATCCCTGTGTTGAGCGAGTCCCATTGACGGAAGTTGTTTTTTTCGGGGCCGCCAATCCCACAAACAGGGTTGCCTTCCAGGTCATATATCTCTACACGGTAAGGGGAAAGCCAGATTTTTGCTGTATAGCCGCCTGTTTTAATACTCACATCACCACTGTGGTTAAACTCAAAAAAAGACGGCAGAGGTAGCTCGCCGTCTTGGCTAATCATGGGTGTGACATTTTCAGCGCAAGTATCTGTTTCTGTATAACGTATACGCAAGACACGGTCAGATACAGCGTCTATTTGCAGCGTGCCATTTACCACATCTCCATTATTATTAGCACCGGCTGCAAACATCCCAGAGTCGGCAGAGGATACCTGCCTAACAGCTTGCCTTGTACCATGGGCGCAAAGGACTACGGAGTTACTGGTTATACCGCGCACTTTGGCCGTGTCCACGCTTGCGCGAAGTATATTTTTAGACTCGACTTGCCTTGTTATCACAGCACCCACCCCTTAAAAATAATTACTTAGCCAGGCGGCCCTTGTTGTCAAAAAGTCCACAAGATACTCCACCTGCCCCATAAACGTATCAATTTCAACTACAACCTGCGGGTTAGGCCATATATAAACACCCATAATAGGCCATCTAAGAAAGTTGCGTTCAAAAGACTGCTGGTATGTTGTAGCCATATACTCTATACGGGCTATTGTTTGCGGAAGGGCGTTTTCGTTGACCCACTCCATACGTAGTGCCACCGCCATGCGAAACTCGGGCATTTGCAATAGATATCTAAACCAACGGTTCATATAACCAGCCCATATGCCAGTAGGGCCGTAGCCGCCGCGGTGGTTGTTTCTGTCCTGGTAATAGCAGTTGCCAGCAGCGATATCAAAGTCCCATACAGGGCCTTTTTGTAGGCGGCGGTCTTGTCCTTGCCCGCTTAGCTGCATCCACACACTCAAACTGCTTATGTCATAATTTTTAAATATCTCCTGTACCAAGTAAAAATCTACAAAAGAGTCTTTGCAGATATAATTAAAAACCCTAGGGTCACGGCGGGTAATTAGGTCATCTACCAGGTCCAAATAATCTCTTAAATAATTAACATGGGCAGGGGATAGGGCATTGTCATATGGCACTTGGGGAGTTGGCCAGCGGATATAATAATATCGCCCATGACCATGCATCCGCAAAAAGTGTACACCTTCTATATTTGCCGGGTCGTAATGCACGCGCCGGTTTAGCTCAATCAAAAACTCGCTTAGGGCGGGGTCTTCGTTGTATGTTAGATTAATACGCCCGTCTGCAATCTCGTTTAACTGGACACACAGCATATAAACCCCTTGATACTCGCCGTTAAAATACACATCAACAAAGCGTGCAAACGGCGCATAAGGCATACCATCCATAAGCGATGCCATAAAATACGCGCTATAGTTACGCATCATGGCCTTGTCGGAATGGTTTGCTATAAAGGTCCAATCTCTTGCTGCATGACCTGCGTCAAGCAAAGCAACCGGACTGTCAAATCGTATACGAAATGGCTTCTTGGCCATGTAGTTCCAAGAGCTGTTGCCGCGGCCGCGTATCCTCATGGGGGTCTGCTCAAGTGCAAACTCCTCGTCTACATTGGTGATAGAAATTGTCCCAGGAATCCTGTCATCCCTGTTTATCGCATAATGCTGTGTAGTAATGTGTACCGCCGGGAAGTCAGATACGCCAAAGTCATAATCAACAACAAAGCTGTCAGACATCCCAACAAACCCCCTAAAATTGGGCAGGACCCCTTGGGGGATAAAGACCGGTGGCTCCCAACTGCTATGTGACTCCCAACCGCCATATGCCGGTGGCGGCAGCGACCTAAAGCCCTGTGTAACCTCTTGCGTAGTGCCTTCATGCCCACTTCTGCCGCAAGCGGCAAGGGCAACCGCAAATATAAGTACGACAAAAACCATGCCCAACCAACGGTTTATCACAACAAAACACACCCTTTGGGAGTAATAGGATACGAATCTCGAAAATCATCGTCGACAACACATCGCGAAAAACGGCTTAAAGCCGCCGATTTTCCACTCGGTTGTAGACGTGATTTTCTGAGATTCGTATGATACGCAGTGTGATCGCTTTTGGCCCAATCATCAAAACCGCCATAGCGCTAGGGTGCTGTACACAACACCCTAGCGCTATTATAGTCAATTAAATGAGAAACAGTTCAGCCCGAGCCAAAAATAGCGGACGCTTCAACGCTTTTTTGGCGACAGGCTGGACTGATTTCGAATTAATTGGCTATAGTAGCTTTACTTAAACTCTATTGTCAAGATTTTTTTGCCGGTGATTTCGAAATCCACAAACCCATCTTGCTTAATTTGAAGGGGTGCGACTTCCTTCTCTTCCAAGGTAACCAAGCCAGCACTGTTCCACGGTTTGCCTGTATATGCAGGTAGTTCAAACTCTGCGGCCTGGCGCTCTAGTGGCGATTGTGTCTTGGTTATGGGCACGATGCCGTTATTTAAGCGGATGGAGTTTTTAATAGTTTTATCCGACGGGTTAAACAAGCGTATAACATATCCCTCGCCAGACTCGCTGCGTTTTACTGCGCTTACATGCAGGTTTTCTTCGGCCAGTTCTAGGAAGCTCTTGACCAAACTGTTTTTGCCATTGGCTGTAGGGGCAAGTTGGGCAACGTTTAAGTGCAGGTTAAAACGTTCGGATTCTTTCCATACATCCCCGGCTTCCCAGTCCCCTGTATGAGGCATAAATGCATAACGGAACTTGTTAATACCCAGGCATTGGGAGCCTTTTTCCCAACCACTATAATCTTGCATGTCGGAAGTTACGCAAATACGCAGCGGGTAACAACGCAAAAGGGTGAGATATAGGGTGTTGTCTGCGTCACCGGATGTCTCATATGCCTTAAGCCCTGTATTCAAAATTGCAACGCCGTGCGTGCCGTCTGTGACATCTACAAACGAGTTCATCGGGTGCTCTGTCATTGGGGCTTCGTCATATAGGGAGTAATCCAGCTTTGCAACTTGACGCTTTAACACATCAAACTGCCCCTGGGCATAAGAGAACTCTGCGTTTATCCCCGTTGGGAAGCCTACCTGCAGGTAGTGATCTTCTGACTGGTTATCCAGCGTGGTGTTGACTTCTACCCAGCGTGCACCTTTTTTAAGGGATACCAGGTTAACTATTTTGCAAGGCTTTAGATGTTTAGAGCGGGACTTTTCGTCAAAGGAGCGTGACTCGGGCAGCGCCCAGTTTATTACTACCTTAAATGTTGTTTCAAGCTCGCCCTGGTGCAATAAAGTTATATCTGCTTTTTCGTTAAGGGTTGTAAATGTTTCGTTAACTTCGGGGACATGATGCTCCCATGGGTTGCCTATTTCGCCACTGTCTTTAAAGAAACCTAGGTTTTTGTATTCGCGCCCGGTTGCCTTTTCTACTGTGTTGAATGTACCATTGGCATTGAAGGACACATGCAAAAACTCGTTTTCCATTGTTTGTGGGGACATTAGCATCGTAACTGGGGTTTTGGCGCGTATGTTGTTAAGTGGCTGCATCTTAAACGCCCTGTAACCCATACCCGGTAT
>WQVY01000120.1 GCA_009785605.1 Defluviitaleaceae bacterium
GCCCGGATGATATGACCCCTAGCGCCGTCGCGCGTGGGATATCAGAAAAATATCATGAAGTGCTAATAGACGAATATCAAGACTCTAACAAAGTGCAAGACCTAATACTAAGCACCGTTGCAAAACAGCGCTTTATGGTTGGGGATGTGAAGCAAAGCATTTACCGTTTTAGGCGGGCCAACCCTGGGTTGTTTGTGGATAAATACAACAAATACTCACCAGTACCAGTACCAATACAAGCACAAGCACATGCAGAATCTAACTATGCAGCCAATGCCCCATCTGCCCTGCGTATAGACCTTTCGCAAAATTTCCGGAGCCGCACCGGCGTAATAGACGCGGTAAATTACTTTTTTATGCAGCTTATGTGCCCAGAAGTAGGGGAGGTAAGTTACGACACCGCAGCCGCACTGCACGCCAGCGCAGATTACCCGCCCCTGCCAGAAGGTGACTTCCCCGGCATGTGGGTAGAGCTACTGGACCAATCCCACCCTGCTTATGAAGCCCAGGAAACCGAGCCTACGCACGAAGACAGCGACGAGCCCGCAATAATAGCAGAAACACGCATGATAGCAGGTTGCATACACGAGGTGTTGGCCACACGCCAAGTGTGGGACAAAGACAAAGGCGCCTACCGCCCTTGCAAACCAGGCGATATAGTTATCCTGGCCAGGAGCGCTAACGCCCTTTCCAAAGACGTGATAGAAGAACTAAAAAACTGCGGGATAGATGCCATAGCCGACATGACCGCCGCATTCTACCAACAGCCAGAAATAAAAACAGCCTTGGCCTTCTTACGCATAACAGACAACCCCCGGCAAGATATAGACTTGTTGGCGGTGCTTAGCTCCCCCGTGTACGGCTTTACACCAGATGAGCTATTTATGATACGGCAGCACCCAATATCAGAAACCATTGCCGACTTCTATGACCATCTAAGGTCCTTCGCTGATAAATATCCCAGCCATACGGGGGAGGGCACAACTTCGCACAAAGCCCAAACATTCCTGTCTCACCTAAAAAAATGGCGCGATGCCGCTAAGTATCTACCCATAAGCCGCCTAATAGGCATGATATACGAAGACACCCGCTATCCCTCACACGCGGCAGGCCAGCCCGGCGGCGAAATCCGCGAGGCCAACCTGCGCTTACTACTAGAAAAGGCAATAGAGTACGAAGAAACCAGCTTCAAAAGCCTATTCCATTTCGTGCACTATATAGAGCGCCTGTACGACACCAACAATGCAGACCGCGTAGCGGGAGGGGCAGCTCCGGCAGAAGATTTAACCAACCGTGTGCGCCTGATGTCCATACACAAGTCAAAGGGGTTGGAGTTCCCGGTTGTGATAGCTGGTTTCTTGGGCAAGCGCTTTAACGTAGACGACGAGCGCCAACCAATAATCCTACATGGTGAGGAAGGCATTGGGCCAAAATATGTAAATTATGACAAGCGCACCCGCTCCAAGACCCTGGCCCACTACGGCCTGGCAAGGCTTACCCGGCGCGAAAATTTATCTGAAGAACTGCGTTGCCTATACGTAGCAATGACTCGCGCAAAGGAGCTGCTAATCCTGACCGGACGTGTAGCAAACTTGGAGAGAAACATGAGCAAGTGGCAAGACGCAGCAGCGCAGCGTAGTATAAGCCCGTCGGTATATTACCGCCAAAACGCCGGCAATTATCTGGACTGGATAATGCCGTGCCTACTACGCCATCCATCCTCAGCCGCTATATCCGGTGGCGAAATCCCCGTGCAAGCCCACCCATCAGCGTTCGATATCCGCATCCACCACGGGCTGATGCATTTTGACGCACCGGTAATAGAAAAACCTCCAGTCATACCATACGAGCCTATAAGCATACCGCCCACCGCCACAGCAAGCCCCATCCCATCCAAGCTATCTATATCAGAGCTAAAGCGGTTGTATGCTTCAGATAATTCACCGGACAGCACCCCCTTTGGCCAAGCGTACGGGCAAGGAGGCGGCATCCTGCCACTACCCCCCACTTTCGAGCCGCCAGCATTTATGCGTGACAAAGAAGGCATAACGCCAATGCGCATGGGGTCGGCCCTGCATGCAATAGTAGAGCATATGGACTTTAATAAGCACACAGATACTGCATCAATAGAGCAACTAATCACACAGCTAGCAGAAAAAAACCTGCTAACGCAAGAAGAATCCATAGCAATAGACAAAAATAAAATACTTACCCTAGCTGGCTCGCAAATTGCAAGCCGTATCCGTACCGCAAAAGAAGTCCACCGGGAGGCATTATTTGTTATGGCCATCCCTGCCGCAGAAATTTATACAAATGCGCCGGCAACCCAAGACTCGATATTAGTCCACGGTATAATTGACTGCTACTTCGAAGAAGATGGTCAATTGGTGCTGGTAGACTTCAAAAGCGAAAACCCCGGCCCAGACCCCCAAACATGGGCCCAAACCCACCATACGCAACTACAGATATACAAAAAGGCCATAGCGGAAGCCACGGCCAAGACTGTCAAGGAAGTTATATTATATTCTTTTGCCACAGGCACAGCGGTTACAGTATTCCCACAACCACAAGCAATAGCGCAAAAAACACCCCAATAGATAAGCACATAATCTTAAAGCTGAGTTGTATGCCACGGAGTGGGGCCGTAAGCGCTTTTCTAACCGGCAAGTACCTATAAACCATAACCCCAAGCCCCAGGCTAACAATAAATATGACACTTTTTTCTAAATAACCCCAGATGCCAATACCAACCGGGCGGCCAAACAAAAACCCGGCCACAACAGGCCCAAACACCCCAAGCAATATACAGCTAACCCCAAGCCCAAGCACCACAGCCAGCCTACACCAGTCTGGTGGGATCATCTTAACCTCCCCAACAGGGCGGCCAAAGAAGATAGCGGCATAGCGTACAAACACCAATACAGTACCAAAGTTGATGGCAATCAAAGCCCATTGCAGCAGCCCTTCAGCCCCATATGCAATAAAATATTTCGACACAAACCCATTAAAAATAGGCGTGCCTACAATACCCAAAATAGCCAGTATATTAGCAACAGCAATAGACGGGCTTATATGCAGTAGCCCGCGTATTTTGGTGATGTCTGTAGTCTTAAATCTATAGCTTATCATCCCGGCTGCAAGAAACAGCGCAACCTTTATAAGTGCATGGTTAACAATATGCAAAAGCGCACCAATATCGGAATATACATATTGCGGGGAAAATAAAGACGCTTCCCTCATGCTAAGCCCGGCAATAATTAGCCCAGCCTGGGCGACGGTGCTATAAGCCAGCATGAGCCTAATATCTTTTTGTGCCAAAGCCAGCACCACGCCAGTAACGGCAGTAAGTAGCCCCACTATAAGGAAAAACTCCGACGCCATACTACCAAACACATCCTGAAAACGGATAAACAAATAAATCCCACTTTTTACATGAAGCCCAGACATAATAGCCGCAATAGTATAGCGCGACCCTGTCAGCGAGTTAACCTTAGGCAACCATGTCAAAAGCGGAAGTAGCGAACACTTAGTGGCGATACTGGTCATAATAAGCGCAAATGGAAGCGTCAGGTCAGATGTATCCATTGTAGTAATAGCGCGCGCTGCGGCTTCCATATCCATCACGCCGGTTACCATATACAAGTACCCAAGCCCAAAAAGGTAAAGCTGCATAACCACAATATTTATCATGATAAAAGACATACCAGCAAACAAGTTGCGGCGTTTGCGGTCATACATAAGCAGTATAACCACCACAACCGTACTAACCTCTACCAGCACAAATACATTAAAAAAGTCCCGGGTAAGGAAAAGCCCAATTAATACCCCTTCCAAAATAAAAAGCAAGAACCAATAAAGCCTTCCCGTATGGTCATATTCGGA
>WQVY01000121.1 GCA_009785605.1 Defluviitaleaceae bacterium
GGGTGGGTATGGATTCTCGGGGCCATTATCCATGATAAGTGTCCCAAGATTACCAACCCACACGCCGCCACCGCCGCCGCGCCCATATAGCTGTGTATTTACTAAGCCGTCGTCAACGCCTTCTGATGTATTATTATGAATTATGCCGCCCCACAATGTAACGTAGCCACGGGTGGCAATTCCGCCGCCGGCACCTCTTGCAAAGTTGCCGTACATTTCGCCACCAAACATATCAAAAGACGCTGATGGGTTGGCGATATTTGCTTCTAAAAACACACCGCCACCGCCGCCAGAAACTACTGGCCCTGCCCTGTTAGCTTGGTTGTGCCTTATGGCACCGTCAAACATTTGTACAGTAGCATTCATCCCTATCCAAACACCACCGCCAAACTCGCTGGTAATATTGCTGCAAATAACACCGCCACGCATTACAAACATGGCGTCGCCGCCTGCAATTCGCACACCTGCGCCACCTCGTGCGCTGGTTATAGGTGCGTCTGTCTCTGCACGGTTGCCGCGTATTTCCCCACCGTGCATATTAAACGTTGCGCCGTTTTGTATATTCACCCCTGCGCCTGCTACGCTGTCGGAGCGGTTGTATGATATTTCACCGCCGCGCATCGTGAAACTACCGTCAGCAGTTACCACGTGCACACCAGCACCTGCGGCACCATGGGAACGGCAACGCGTAACAACACTACCTGCCAGCATATACAAATCACCTGCAAGAGATATGCCCCCACGGCTTGCCTCTGGCCCCAAATGGTTGTGGCCATCCAGGACAATATGCGCCAATGTTAACGTCACCCCCGCGTTAAAACTGATGTGACGACCTCCACCAGATACACGGTTAATGGCAAAAACTTGGCTGGGCGCGCCAGGTGCAAGTTCTAGATCGCCGTTTAGATTTGTGCCTTGGCTAACAAGCACAATGTTTAGGCCAGTGGTAATAGTAATATTGCCAGCCGTCTCTATGTCCGCTGATATAGCTACAACACGATTTTCTGTGCCTGGGCCAGCGGGCGGGTCTGTAAGAGCGGCAACTAAATCAGGTACGGTGCTTACATTTAATATTGGTGTATACCCTGGCGGTATACCAAACGCAAAGGGTGCAAAGCCAATATAACCACTGTAGTTGTTGAAGTTGTGCCTGATACTAACCAGAGTATATGGGTGGTATCCCTCGTCGTATCCCGCTATACCATGGCTTACCCCGTATGTCCAGCCATATGGCAATGTAAGCGCAAGCTCACCTGGGTATATATGCACTGGAAATGTAATCAGAAGATAGTTATACGTAAATGTGGCGTCTGAGTTAATACCTGGCGGATACATGTCGATTCTGCCCTGGTCGTCTACCTCAATAGAGATAGAGCCGTCAAATGTAGGTGCTTGTGTTGTACTAGGCGGATGCTCGTGGTAGTTATAGTATGGAGCTTCGTTCATATAGTCTGTATAGCTATATTGATAATCATAATCATGGGCATAGGCATCATAGGTTTCGTAGGTTTCATACGTTTCGTAAATTTCGTAGGCTAAATACTCCTGAGAATCATATCTCCACTCGCCGCCTTCAAGTGCCAACACGCTAATTGCCGCCACGAAAATAAGCAGGCCAAATAGTAATAATACATACCTCCATGCACTGCAATACCCTCTTTTTGTATTGCCAAGTACCGTACTGCTGTTGCTTGTGCTGTGTTTCATATGTACACACTCCTATCTTTATGGTTGTAACTGTTTACGCCATAAATATAACTTCTGAGACTATCCATTGCACCCGACAATGTTTGCCCAAACAGCTATTTTGCGCACAACCCTAGGAAGTGTGGTATTTAGCGTTGCACACCTGTGCAGCGTTTTTTTAACTTCATACATAAGTACCATGTTTGCCACTTTGTGATGTGTTTTTACAAAAACTTGTGCAATGATGAAAGTTTTGGCAAACATTTTTCAATACCAAATCGTGACACCTATACATGCTTAGTATATTATCTTGCAAAAAGTTTGAGCTATGCTTTTGGGTATAGCACACGTACAAGAGGTGGGAAAATGATGAACTATGTCCAGCTTAGTCTAGGCGAAAAAATCAATCTGATTAGAAAGTCAAAAGGGCTATCACTAGAAAACTTGGCCCACGCAACAGGATGCAATATATCCACTATAAGCCGCATCGAAAAGGGCGAACGGTCGTGTAGTGACGACATCCTTGCTGCAATCAAAACATGCATGGAAATAGAAAATGCCCCTCTTCATGACTACGAGGTAGACGCGTACAAAGACCGCCTAAACATATGGGAGGATTTGGCCCACAGCGGTAGGCTGGTAGAAGCACGTGCCATGCAAGAAGAGTTATTTCCGATACATGAACTGCCGTACGAGAAAGAACTGGCCATGCAGTACGCTATGGTTGACGTTATGTTATTGCAAAAGGAAGGTGATATGGCTACCGCAGCCGCAAAAATTGACGAGGCACAAGTGTTTTTGGACGGTGTTAGTGACAAATTACATATTGCCTATCTATGTAACAAAGCGTATATGATTTCCTATGGAAACAAGAAAGAAGCTATAAGACTTTATTTGCACGCAATGGATTTGGCTATCGTCAATGAAAAGCCAGTAGCTACTATAGCACTTAATATAGGAATCGCGTATGCCGACATCTGTCAGCCACATCATGCATTGATTTATTTAGAGCGCGCCAAGGCTGAATACAAGCTGGGACGCATTCACCCTACTATGTCTGTTATAGATGCACAAATGGCTACATGTTACATGCAAATAGGGAACTACAAGAAAGCCGACAAACTATTTAGGATAGCACTTGCACAGTCAGAAAGTGTTAACTACAAGCTCAGCAGTGGCATAATGCTATATGACATGGGATGTCTCTATATTGAAACTGGTGATGCAAAAGAGGGAATAAAGTATGTAGACAAAGCACTTGCATACCTTTTGGGGCATGACAAGTATATGTTGGAAGCACTTTTTATTAAGGCATATGGCTTGATATGCTTAAAAATGTTTGCCGAGTGTGAGGAGGTACTCACACTGGCAAAACAAATTATTA
The DNA here is from genome assembly GCA_009785605.1 of Defluviitaleaceae bacterium. Classification (GTDB taxonomy): domain Bacteria; phylum Bacillota; class Clostridia; order Lachnospirales; family WQUN01; genus WRAN01. The sequence goes on from WQVY01000121.1 coordinate 3,071, forward strand.
GCAACAGTGAAGAGCATACAATCCAGCTTGAAACATTGAGTCATATCGCTACACTAATAGCCAAAAAGTGCAACCTAGCCGCAGAATACTTGGAGGTTACAGCACTACCCTATTTGGCAAACAGTGACTCCTTAAAGTTTTTGGCATTACGTGTCTGTGACATGCTGGAGATGTATTACAAGAAGAAACGAAATCCAAAACGTGCCGCGGTGTTTATCGCCATATCGCGGGATATTTATAGATATTTGTTTATGGGTTCATGTTAATATGCACCCAGTGGTAAATATATCAAAAAAAGAGAGCCTGCGCATTTTGCGCTTGCTCTCTTTTTATTGGAGCTAACAGCTCCTTTCTCACATATTACTTATTAACTTGACTCCAGGCCACATCGCCTACAAACGGCAACTTAAACTCATGTCCCATAAGGGCGCGCAGGATGAGGAAAATCTTACTAATTATAAGCACTGCCCATACGACAAAGCGCACTGGCCATAGTATAAGCGAAAACAGCCAGCCAATTAGCGGGATGCCACCAAAAAAGCTTCCGAATAAGAGCACCACC
>WQVY01000122.1 GCA_009785605.1 Defluviitaleaceae bacterium
ATATCGCCATGCGAAGGAGATATATTCAAAAACCCGTTGCCAGCGGCTATTGTCGCGGGCAACGGGTTTGGTAAGCTTGCGGGTAGTATGCAAGTAGACGAACTGGGCGAGTTGGAGTCGCTTATTGGCCTTACCAACACCCTATCTGTAGCGGCTGTGCTGCAAGGGTTGGTAGAGTACCATGCGCCCAAGCTGCCAGACGGATATAAATCTATAAACATAGTAGTAGGCGAAACCAATGACGGAAGGCTAAACGATATCAAGGGCTGCCACGTAAAACCCCATCATGTAGCCCAGGCCATTGCCGGGCTAGATACAATTGTAATAGAAGGCAGCGTAGGAGCCGGCGCTGGCACGGTAGCCTTTGGGTACAAGGGCGGTATTGGCACGGCCTCCCGTGTTGTACCGGCCAACATAACAGGTGAAAAGCAGGACTTAACCATAGGCGCACTAGTCCAAAGCAACTACGGTGGCAACCTCACAATATACGGCAACAAAATCCCCAAGCCACCAGAGCCGCCAACACACGAAAACGGCTCGTGCATGATAGTTGTGATTACAGATGCGCCACTTTCGTCTCGCCAGCTAAAGCGGCTGGCTAAGCGCGCACTAATAGGTATGACCAACACCGGCAGCTTTATGCACAACGGGAGCGGCGACTTCGCAATCGCGGCCAGCAACCACCTAGCTAACAGGCGCAGCCGCACAGGGCAAGGGCAATGCTACTATTACCTATCTGATATGCAGCTAAACCCCTTCTTCGAAGCTTGAGCCGATGCTGTGCAGGAGGCGCTGTATAACTCGATGACAATGGCTGTGGGCATGGGTGATGTCCACGGGTTGGACTATTCTGTACTCACTACAGCCGCCGCCGTATCATAAAGCCCAGCTTCCTAAGCCCCATCCTAAACCTCTGATAATAATTAAATATCCGGTGCCACATAAGCAACCGACTGGGGTTGCTTTTTAATTTTTCGTTCTTAAGGGCAGATTTTATTATCCGCTCCCCATATGGGAATTGGGTCAGGTAGATTAGGGTGTACCAGTATACCTTCTCGTTACCGGTGGCGTCGTGGCCTTGCCGCCACCAGGCCATAGAGTGATATTGCTCCCTTAGTGGGCGGTTTTGCTCGGCCCTTATTTCTTCCCAAGTTTTCACACCTTTGGACACGGCAATTTCCTCTATGGGTGTACCGGGTAGGAAGCTTAGCCCGTGCAGTTGAAGCGTAAAGGGCTTTGATAGACTGCGGCATAGTTCTAGAGTTGCTTTTAAATCTTCTTCTGTCTCGAAGGGGTGCCCCAGTATGAAATCATATATCACCATGGGTACCTTGGCCTTGGACAGGATTTTGGAGCAGTTTAATATATCTTCTTGCTTTTCGTTTCTTGTATATATTTCCTTACGTACCTTGGGGCAGCCGCTTTGTACGCCTATTACTATCTTAGACAGGCCGGCATCAACCAGGGTTTCTATCCCGGCGTTGGCGCTGAGCTTGGGGTGGCCCCATATCTCAAAGGGCAGGCCTATTTTGGCTTTGTATTGCGCCGCAAAGTCGCTAATCCAGTCTATGTTCCATGGGAATATCTCGTCCCAAAATCTTAGCAGTTGCAAGCCGGGGTTGCGCTTCTTAACGGCTATGATTTCTTCCATTACATCTGTCACGCTTCTTTGGCGGATGTATGGGCCTTTGCCTTTGTATAGGTCGCGTATACTGCTGTTGGAGCAGTAGCTGCAACGGTTGGGGCAGCCCCTGGATGTGGTAAGCTCGTACCGGTGGCTTTCTGCTTGGGGGTCGCCATGGGTGATACGGTTGTTGTTTATATAGTACATATTTTGTGCGCCAAAGTCCGGTGCTGGTAGGTGGTTTAGGTCTTTTATTAGCGGGCGTATGGGGTTAATACGGGGGCCGTCCGGGGTGGCTGTGGTTAGGCCGTCTATATGCTCGTATGGCTGGTCTTGTTCTAGGGCGTTGGTGAACTCTATAATCGATTCTTCGCTTTCGCCGCGAAATACTACATCGGCCAGCTTTATACATTCTTCCGGGAAAAGGGTCGCATATGCCCCGCCTATAAGTATTGGGGCGCTGGTAAGGGTCCTTATTTCGTTTATGATAGTGCGCACCACGTCTAAGTAGAACGAGCACATAATGCTTATGCCTATATAGCTTGGGTTAAGCTCAGATATTTTTTTGTACAGCAGGTCATACTCCTGGGGGGTAGGGGTGTCTACATTGTAGCTGTTGAATGTTTTAAGGAAGATTAGATTAGGGTCGTACCCATGGGTTTTGAGGGTAGAAGATAGATAACGGATACCTAGCAGGTTTGCGTCGTATAGCCCTATAAACAACGGGCGGGTCTTCTTTTGAGTTTTCATTTATGGCCTCTTTTCGTTTGTAAATTGCTACAGTTTGGCCCACAGGGCCTGCATAAGTATTATTATATATCCCATGCATCCAGAAAGCTATATTCTTGCCCCTTTTGGCGGAAGCCGATAATAGTATCCAGGTTAACCCGGTGTAGGCTTTTGAAAATACTGTTTTCGACATTCTTATTGTCCCGTTTCAGCTGCTTAAGCAGTGATTTTACTTCTTGCCGCTTTGAGTCGCCGCCGCTTGCATCATAGATATTGCAGTTTTCGGACAGTGGGCACGCGCACTGGATAAAAGACAGCCCGTTGTGCCGTGCCCATGCGATAATAGCCTCCTCGTGGACGCAGTACATAGGGCGGATTAACTCCATCCCCGGGTAGTTTTGACTTTTGAGCTTGGGCATCATTGTCCCAAACTCCGAGCCATAAAACATATTCATTAGCACTGTCTCTATAACATCGGAAAAATGGTGCCCCAGTGCGATTTTATTGCACCCCAGTTTCCTAGCATGGGCATAAAGAAAGCCCCTGCGCATCCTGGCGCAGAGGTAACAGGGCGAACGGTCTGTATTTACTACAGTTTCGAAGATATTTGAGTTAAAAATAGATATTGGTATCTCAAGAGTAGCGGCGTTGGCTATGATGCGCTGGCGGTTAATCTCGTTATAGCCTGGGTCCATTACCATAAATTGCAGCTCGAAGGGGAACATACTATGACGGCGAAGCGCTTGCATAAGTTTTGCAAGCAGCATAGAGTCCTTGCCGCCGGAGATACATATGGCTATGTTGTCGCCTTCTTGTACAAGCTTATATTGCTTGATACCTTGTATGAAGGGTCGCCACAGCTTTATGCGGAATTTTTTGCTTATACTTTGCTCAATTTTTTCACAGGTGGTAAGTTCATTCATCTTGTGTGTACTCCTGTATAACAGATGTCAAAGGCTTGCAAAAAAGCGTCAAGCTCGTGTATTTCGGTCATATGGCTAAGGCTTATGCGCCAGGAGCTTAGGGCGTTTTGTTTGTCCCGGCTTATAGCCATAACCGGGCGCGAAGGGGCAGTATCGGTAGAACA
>WQVY01000123.1 GCA_009785605.1 Defluviitaleaceae bacterium
GTATGTAAGGGGTGTGTGAAGTGTGAAACATCCGCGAAGCGGATTTTCATACCAACCTATTTGTTCCGCCGACGAAGGAGGCATGAATTAATTTATGGAAATACTACGCAACTTAGTTGACGGAGCAGTCCTTATGATGGGCCTGATGCCGTTGTTGATGATATTTATAGGTGTTGCCGTGGGCATTGTACTGGGTACCATCCCAGGTATTTCTACGTCTATGGCGGTGGCGCTACTGTTGCCTTTTACTTTTACTATGACACCTATAAACGGCATTGCGCTACTGCTTGGGTGTTATAAGGGCGGTAATTATAGCGGCTGCATACCGGCGGTTACAATTAATACCCCAGGGACCCCGTCGTCTGTCCCTACGCTTTTTGATGGTTATCCCATGGCAAAGTCTGGCCGCGGCGGTGAAGCGCTGGGCATTTTGCTTTGGGGTTCTTTTGTTGGCGGCATTTTTGGCACTATTGTATTGATATTGTTTGCGACACCTATCGCTAGGTGGGCGCTTACTTTTTGGTCTGCAGAATATTTTGCCCTGTGTGTACTTGGGCTTGCCACTGTTGCTACATTGGGCGGGAAACATTGGCCCAAAGCGCTGGCGGCTGTACTCTTGGGGCTGCTTATAAATACGATTGGCATGGACCCGATTTTGGGCACACAGCGTTTCACCTTTGGTGTTATAAGGCTGTTTGATGGCTTTGGGCTTATGCCTGTTATGATTGGACTTTTTGCATTGGGTGAGCTTTTTCATAATATAGAGGGTTATAAAACAAGTGACCAAAAATTTGAAAAGCATACCTATACGTACCCCAAATTTGTTTATTATTGGAGGCTTAAAGGTGCGATGCTTCGCGCAAGTGTTGTTGGCACTTTGGTAGGCATTTTGCCTGGTGCGGGCAGTGCTATTGCTTCATTTTTGGCATACGATTTCGAAAAACGCATAAGCAAGAACTCTGACATGTTTGGCAAGGGTGCACCAGAAGGTGTTGCTGCATCTGGTGCGTCGGATAGCGCTAATACCGGCGGCTCGCTTGTGCCTATGTTGGCGTTGGGGATACCCGGTGCACCTACAGTAGCAGTGTTAATGGCTGCTATGATGATACACGGCATAAACCCAGGGCCTGAGATGTTTAACAACGAGCCTGAGCTTGTATATGGTATTTTTGCAACGATGTTTATATCCAGTATTTTTGTGCTTATTATTGGGTTTTTGGGTACTAAGCTATGGGTGCGTACTACCAATATCAAGAAGCCTATACTTTATACAATGATTATCATGTTCACAGTTATAGGAAGCTATGCTATTAGGAGCTCGCTTTTGGATGTTGGCATATGTATCGCATTTGGCATTATTGGGTGGCTGTTTAAACGTTATGGCTTCCCTGTTGCACCGGTGGTATTGGGTGTGGTGCTTGGGCGCATTATGGAGATGAACTTCCGCCAAGCCCTTATGAGGGACGGTGCCGCTAGTTTTTATGCCAGGCCGCTTACGGTTATATTTTTGTCGCTTGCGGTACTGTCGGTTATTGTGCCTATTTATCAGGGGCGAAAAGCGGAAAAAAAGGCGGAACTTGCTAAAGCGGCGGCCATATCTGATGAGACAAACAACGATGCCTAATTGTATTCACCTTTTTCTAATTTACTAATAGACTTCTCCGGAGAAGTCAAATGTCACACTTGGAGGTGGATACCTTTGGAAACATTTGAACTTGTTCAATATATATTTTTGGTTTTTGGTGGCTTGGGTCTGTTCTTATATGGCATGAAAATGTTAATAGACAGCCTAGAACAAATGGCCGGCAATAGAATGCGCTCCTTAGTAGAGCGTGCCACTTCCAACCGGTTTTTTGGCATTGGCGTAGGCGCTATAGTTACGGTAATCATCCAAAGCTCTACGGCCACATCTGTCATGGCTGTGGGTTTTATAAACGCGGGCCTGATGTCGCTGGCACAGGCCATTAGCCTTATTATTGGCGCTCATATAGGAACTACTTTTACTGCACATGTCTTTGCTTTTAGGGTAGATACTGCAGCACCGGTATTTATTTTTATTGGGCTGGTTTCGTATTTGTTTGTGAAGCATAAAAGCATCAAAAATGTGGGCTATATATTACTAAGTGTGGGCATATTGTTTTTTGGCCTTTCTGTTATGGGTGACCCACTTAGGGTATTTGCCCAAACCCCTGGGTTCCAGTCTATGCTGGTGGCTTTTGAGAATCCTTTCCTTGCTATATTGTCGGGCTTTGTTTTTACTGCAATTATACAAAGCTCAACCGCAGCTACGGGGATACTTGTTTCCTTGTATATCAGCGGCGTTGACCTTGACTTTACAACTGTTGCATTTTTGATCTTGGGTATTAGTGTTGGTACTACCGTCACGGCACTACTGGCTGCGCTGGCCGGGCGGCGCGAAAGTAAGCGCTTGGCATTAGCTAACATGATTTATATCATGATTGGGAGTGTCGTTTTTGGGATACTGATATATGTATTTCCGGGGATTTTGCAGTGGTTCCAGCGCACATGGAGTGACGGGGCACGGCAGATTGCTATGTTTTATACCTTTTTTAAGACGGCGCTAACTATAATGTTCTTGCCATTTGTGAAGCATCTTGCTGCACTTATGTATAAGATTATGCCAAAACGCAGCCATTCTACAGACTCTATAGAGCTTCATCATATTAAAACTGCAAGCCATCAAACGCCTGCTATGGTTATAGCACAGTCCTATGACGAGCTTAATCGTATGGGCAAGCTGGTGCTAGAAAATATGATGCTTGCCCTTGACGCATTTACAACCGGCGACAACGAAAAAGCCGCCGCTGTGCTAGAAACGGAAGCGTCGATAAACTACCTCAATCGCCAGATAACATCACTATTGATGGAACTAGAAAATGTAGAATCCGTCGCGGAAATGAGAAAAATAGGCACGCTAATGTATATAGCCTCTGACTTAGAAAGAATAGGCGACCATGCCGAAAATATCTCTGAGCATAAACTCCATACTAAGAAGGGCAAGCTTAGAGTTTCTGATAGGGCTATGGATGAGCTTACAAACCTAAGCCGTGCCACGGTTAATATTATTGCCCTGACGATGCAGTTGTTTGACAACCTGTCGGAAGAAGTATTAGAAAGTATCTACCACCTAGAGCGGCATATAGATAACTTGTCCAAGGAATATATGGAGAACCACATTGCCCGCCTCAAAAATGAAAAGAACAACCCACGCGGCGGTGTAATATTTATAAACATGATAACAAGCCTAGAGCGCTGCGCGGACCATGCAAACAATATTGCTTACTATTTGGCAGAGATAAAGCAGTTTAAGGATGTAGCGTAAGGCACGCGTTTAGTACACAAGGAAATCAAC
>WQVY01000124.1 GCA_009785605.1 Defluviitaleaceae bacterium
AGGAAATTGCTTGCAATTTCCACTTGCATCCTCAGCAAAAGCGGCGCAGCCGCTTTTAATGCCTGTAGGAAATTGCTTGCAATTTCCACTTGCATCCTCAGCAAAAGCGGCGCAGCCGCTTTTTATACCTCCCCAATACGATACAAATTGCGTACAAACATTGCCGCCTCTACACGGGTTACATACTCCCGTGGGTTGATACTAACCCCATCTCCTGCAATAATCCCTGCTCTTGCAAGGGATGAAATAGGAAGCCTGGCATAGCTGGATATCTCGCTTAAGTCGTTGAAGCGGCCCAGGGCTGTCAGGCCTATGTCGGGCTGGATTTGGCCCATAGCCATCATGATATTGTAGAGCATTGTCATCATATCTTGGCGGGTGATGGTGTTGTTGGGGGCAAACCGGTTGTTGCCAACGCCTACAACTAAGCCAAGCTGCTTGGCAATATCTATATAGGCGCCGCGCCCTGCAAGTGGCACATCATAAAATGGTGTGTGTACAGCCTCTGTAAAATAGGGCACAGAAAGGTCCAAGGCCTTTACTGCGGCGGCAAGCACAAAGCCCCGTGATGCTTTGCCTGATGGGTGGAATGCAATTAGCTCGCGTGTTTCTGTGCAGAGGTACATACTCATTAGGTCCCTGGCTACTACAAACTCTATTGCTTCCCATGCCCAGCCAAACCCAGACATGTCTGCTATGGCGGCTCTAGGCTCGGGTGGCAGGGGGTTTAACTGTATGCCATCCATGTAAATACGTAACTGCTCGCGTCGCGTGCTGCCGTTTATGTCTTGCATTACCACAAACCCCACCCACTTTATACTGTCATGAATATGATATGGGAGGCGCTCTATCCTTGTAATGCCGGCACTGTCTAGGCTGATGTATGGTGTCTCGTATTCTTCGTATAAGGGGAGCGGGTATTCTTCTTGGGTGTGCGTGTTGCTAGTGACTGGGCCAGTAATTTCCCAGTGCATAAAATTATCCGAAGTGGCATAAAACTGGTACCCAAGCGCGCATTGGGTTATTATTGCTGTGATTATGCCGTATTCTATTGATAGTATGTGCAGGTTGTAGAAGCTGCCAGTTACTTGTTGGCGCCATATATCCGCGTATGGGTCGTGGGGCAACTGGTATGGGGAATAAGAGTCGTATGGCAAGTCATGAGCTTCTTCTGAGGTATAGTCACTTGTATATGGTTGGTCGTATTCATCTTGGTCAAAATGAGCCGTAAATGGAAGGCTAACAAGCCCAACAGTCGCATGGCTGGGGTGGGTTGCTTCTACACTGCCATTGGGATAGGGATTAGGCCCGTAAAAAAAATGTTTGTCTGCGTTGTTGTAAGTTACTTCGGTTGCAGCGAAAGCGCTCCCAGACGTAGTAAAAATTGTTAACATTGTTAGCATCATTAGTAGTGCGGTGGCAAGCCAAAATTTTTTCTTTTGCATATATTCCTCCTGGGATGTGCTTGTTGTACAAGCTGTATGAGTGTGCGGGGAATATTACCATATGCTTCCTATAAATGCCATCTATTACCATAACGAAGATTGTCCTCACATGTGCGCATAAATTAAGCAAGCTGCCTACATGGGCAATAATCGCAAATTTCGCGTTGATGTTTTTACCAAAATATAGGGCATGGCTTGACCTGTGCTGTACAATTAGCAATAATTTACTGGGGAAATGGCTCCGCATCCTGCAGAAATAATTTCCGACATAAGCCCAATTTGATTTGTATCCCAGGGGGTAATAATGGACACAAAAAAAGCCACCACATTAACAATTGTTGCAATTGTGATAGCTATAGCTGCTATGAGCGTGATAATTGCATGGTTGGGAGCCAATTTGCCAAGTACCGGCAGCCAAGAACATGGCAACATTCTCACCCATGATGTATCCACTCCCACACCAGATGAGCTGTACTATTTCCCAGATACAGAGGTTGTGCCGGATTATGTCGCTGACAATTACCAAGACAGCACCCCAGGCGGCGATGAGGAGTACCCTGCACTGCCATACAATTACTATGAGTATCCTTACGACCACGATGCAGGTGAAGAAAATATTTTTACGCCAATATTCACAAGCGAGCCGCTGCCGGAGCATATTATCCAGCTCATCACAGGTGTGACTTTCCACGAGACTACACCCTTTGGCTACGATTATCTGACATACCTAACCGTGACCCATGTAAATTTTTATGGGGAAAGCGTACTGGGTCATCTTATTGTTGCGGCAAGCATCGGGTACGAGGTGCTGGATATTTTCCGGGAGATATACGAAGGCGGCTTCCCCATCCATAGCATAAAGCTTATAGATTATTTCGAAGCAAGCGATTATTTGTCTATGGCGGCCAATAATAGCCATGCCTTTAACTTCCGCTATATTGCGGGCACAACTACTATATCGCGGCATGGTTTTGGTGTTGCCATAGATATTAACCCAGTACAAAACCCGTATATCCGGGGCGATACTATCTGGCCAGCCGCCGGGGTAGAGTATCTGGACCGTACTTATGTAAGGCCCGGTATGATTGTACCGGGGGATGTGGTTTACAACGCCTTTATGAGCCGGGGGTGGACATGGGGCGGGTATTGGACTTGGCCACGGGACTACCATCACTTTGAAAGGCGTAGGTGAGGCTTGTTGGTATCACTTTATTTGTGCTACAATTTTGTCGAAATATGGGGGTATATAATGTGCCCTACAACAGCCGGATAGTAAAAGCATCCAGCATAAACGGAGGAAAAGATGAAGAAAGTAAAAACAGTAGTTGTAGCATTGGTGCTTGCCGTAATTATGGCAATGCCTGTAACCGTGACGGCAAGCGCCTTTGTGGACGTGGAGTCAACAGTAGCGGTTGACGAAGACAGCGCATATGCGCCTCTTCGCTTAGTTGCCTATGCCTATGGCGCAGCGGTGGAGTGGGACAGTGCAAACCGTGAAGCCGTAATTACCAGGGCTGATGGTTATGTAATCCTTATACCTGTAGAGGCTGTTGGCGGGTTTATCGAAAACGGCGTAGCATGGGTACCTATGGATTTTGTTTATGATGTGCTAGTAGGCTTGCTAACGATAGAAACCGCCCCTGCACGTGTAGAGCGCATAGACTTGACGCTTTGGAATGCAGAAAATTTTGAAGACACAAGAGACCCAATGTTTTCGACAGACGAACCCATGGGTGTTATAGCTACAGGGTTTATTGAGTATATGAGTGATAACTTGGGGGCACGTTCGGCCTTTACATACCGCGAGCTTGAAGCCGCAGTATGGATAGTTGAAGAACTTTTGGCTATGGGCCATGATTGGGACAATATCGCCATCCAAGAGTTTACCTATTGGCAGGTACATGACATGGGGTTACAAACATTTGGG
>WQVY01000125.1 GCA_009785605.1 Defluviitaleaceae bacterium
GCCCAGCATTGTTGGCGGTGTGGGGAAGTTTACCCCTATCCTCCCAAACGGCGGGTTGGCAAGAGGTTGGTTGATGATGGTAATACGAGGCGACTGCCCCGTACCCAAAGTGCCAAGGTTTGCGTCAAACTCTACCCAAAATGGAGGCACAGGTGAGCCAAATGGCACAATACCACCACGCGCCATGTCATACTCTACTGGCATAAAAACAGCGTATACCCGTGTCCCACCGGTTTGAGACAAGACAACATTGGCAGTGTGATAATGGTCATAATCAGAGTCTGGGTATGTGTTTGATATCATAACCGGGGAGTAGAAGTTGGGCGTGCCGTAGCTATCCAGGTCGGCGCTTAGCCAATAAACCAGATTGTATCCTTCCAGCCTGGGGGCAGTTATTTCATACACGCCATATATACTGGCATTAACGGTATTTATATATTGCAACAAAAACTGTGTGGTACCGCCATGCCCAGTCCCGGTCAAAGACTCAACAATGGCTGTAAACTCTGCCCCCGGCATACCAATTACGGCATGCACATTAATAAAAGTATCATAGAGGTATGTAGGCGCATCATTTATATGCCCTGGTATGTACTCGTGGTAGTAGCCGCCGCTTTGGTTATCGTATTCTTGGCTATATACAGGCGCTTCATTTGCATATGTCTGCTCATAATCATAATAAACAGTGCCGTAACTGTAACTATGTCCATAATAGCTGCTGCTGTATTCATCTGCATAACCGTACACATACGCACTACTGTACTCGTATGATGGCGGCAGGTTAGACTCGCTATATTCACCTGCATAGTTGTACCCAGTGGTATAAATATACTCGTACAACGGCGGCGGCGTAGAATCATAATAGGCATCTGCAAGTGCTATCACGGCTCCTATAATTAATACAACACAAACAATTAACGCCATACACTGCCATATACACCGCCTTGTATTATGGGGTGCCGTCGCTGTTTTCTTATGGTTTTTGTTAACATTGTACATATACATGCTCCTCTATTCTAAGCAATCATGTTTAAAGTGCGATTGCTACATGTGTAGGCTAACTTCCTATCCAGAATAGACGATTATCGATAATTAATTAATAAGAAACTAATTCACAAACAGCACATTGCATGCACAAGTTGTACCTTTGGCCGGCCAGCCATACATCAACCCCTAAAACCCTTCAATGTAGACTATTACAAGGGGGATTTAGCGCATTAGCTCACAAATATTAACGAGATACCGCGCTCCATAACCAACTGCTATTGCAAATTCAATTGTCACATGGCAAAATTCCTTAAAAACTTATGCAAAAATTGAATAGACTTCTTCTGAAATACCGTAAGCAATTTCGGAAGGAGTTGAATAAATGGAGGGGCACACAATGAATAACGATTCCAACTTATCTATAGGCAAAAAAATTAAGAATATAAGAACTGCCAAAGGTATATCTCAAGAAAACATGGCCCGTGCCATAAAAAGCAGCCAGTCCTATATCCACCGCATAGAGCAAGGCCAGGCAGAATGCAGCGCAGACATGCTAGCAGCAATAAGAAAGTTTTTGGAAATAGAAAAGACCCCGCTACTAAAGGATGAACTTAGCATATACCGGCACCGTATATGGGCATGGGACAGCTTGCTAAATAACAACAGGCTGGCAGAAGCCAACGACATACAGGCAGAGTTATCCTCTATTTTAGACCTACCATTCGAGCGTGATTTATATTTGCTGTTTACCATGATGCAAGCAAAACAACTGATAAAAGAACGCAATGTATATGGCGCAGAAGCAGTGATGAACGAGATAGATGTCATAGAAGACAGCCCAAGCAAAGAGGCTTTGTATATGTACCACCGCAACAAAGGCACAATTTATACTTTCCGCGGGGAAAAGAAAAAAGGGCTAAAGCATCAGCTACTAGCACATGACCTTGCAAACAACGACATAATAACAGATGGCGCAATGCTATCGGCAGAAATAGGGGTGCAATACCTGGGGCTTGGCCGGCCATATCAGGCCATGATGCATCTAGAGCGCGCATATAGCGAGTCCTACGGTGGCAGCGCCCATTTTATGAGGTCACACATAAGCACTATGCTTGCTGCGACTTACATGTCCTTGGGCGAATATCGTAAGGCAAGGGAACTGTTTTATGCATCCCTGGAGCAGGCAAAAAGTGTTAGCAATAGCGTACAGTTAGGATATGCTCTGCTAAACACTGGCCTATACGAGATTAAGTCCGGCAACTACGAAGAAGGTATTGAAATTTGTAATCAAGCCCTGGCCCACTACCAAAGTGCAAACCAAGAAGATAAATTCTATGTAACAAACAAGGGGTTTAGCAACAACCCTCATGTAAAAATAGTCCTGTTCAACAAGTCGCTGGGCCTGCTAAAGCTTAAAGAGTTTGCACAGTGCCAAGAAGTGCTTGCCCAAGGCAAAGCATTGGCAGACGATGACGGGGACGAAAAGGCCGGCATGATGTTCGAGACCCTAAGATGCTTTGCAACCTTAAGCGATAGCGAGTCCGAAAAATATATAGAAAACACAGCCATCCCATTCTTTAGGGCCGGTGACGGGTTTGACAAACTTATGATTCTTGACCTATGCAAAGACCTGGAAGCGCACTACAAGAAGAAAAGAGCCAAGACAAAAGCCCTAGCTATAGCCGCCATTGCAAGGGATATTTACGAGGAAATGTTTATTGGGGAGATAGATATATAACCGTTATCGCCTTTATCATTTGTATCAAAACTAAAACCCCTTGACAAAATGACACCCGTGTCATATGATAAATGACACGGGTGTCATTTGTGTATCAAGGGTTATTAAGAAAGGGCCAAACACAATGGATAAAAAGTCCGACGCTAAGCGCAACCTGATCCTAACCAACGCAAAAAATGTCTTCACACGCAAAGGCTA
>WQVY01000126.1 GCA_009785605.1 Defluviitaleaceae bacterium
CTGCACATACCCATCAATATTGGCCGTGTTGCATTGGCCGCATATGAACAAAATCGCAATTTCGCCCCCACCGGGCTGGCGGTGGATGCTTATATCCGCATCTGTGTTGCCGCGGGTATATTCGTCCAAAAGCATAGAGAGCTTGGCAACGGCTTGCACGCTACCTATGTTTATATTGCTGTCCGCGTCCGGTATTTTTACTATAACAGTCTTGTACAACTTGCCTTGCAGGCTTAACCCCAAATGCTCCCAGCCCTTTAGGGCATCATTTTCTTCATAAAATTGGCCTTTGAAAAGGTTATGAAAATACGAATACCATAGCATAGGCATATGTGCCGCAACCGCATCCTCAAGCTTTTTCATGGGCCTTGCGTGCTGAATGGAAAATATTACAGAAAGCACAACCGTGACTGCCATCGCAATAAGCAATACAGACAACAGCGAACGCCTAAAGACATTAAGCCCCGCAAGTACATAATCACTCCTTACAACAGACACATAAGTCCAGCCAAGTAAGTTGGAAGTGGTATAGCTCACAAGATAGCTCACGCTACCCCTGTCAAACCTGCTGCTGCCCTCGCGGCCAATGGGAATGTCATATATGCATTGCATACCCAAGCTGTCCGCAACAACGCTTATTACCTCGCCTTGGCTTGATAAGATGAAAACACTGCCGCTTTCGCCGCCAAGGTTCATCTCTCTAAATTTGTCATATATGGCCCTGTTGCTTATAAGCGAAACAACAACGCCCCGGTTTTCGGCTGTGCCGCCTATGGGTGTTGTGTACTGTATAAACTGCTGCTGCGTATGCGGCTGATATTGTGTGTACATAGCCGGTATAAACCTGCTGCGATGCGTTTCTGCAAAAACCATATCACGCCAATACCAAAACGGCATGTCGTAAAACTGCATGTGCCTTATGTAAAAATGCTCCAAATTGCTGGCAAAATTGGCGTTTAACGCGACATTGCCTTGTTCGTACGCCACAAACAAGTTGGCAACCAAGGGGTTGCGCGTTTGGAAATGGGCAACGCTGTGCATTGCCTCCCTAAGCCGTATCACGTTGGTATCGCCAAATGGGTCGCTTAGCGGCACTATGCCCCTTACGCGCGGGTTGCTTGCAACCAAGAATGATGCATTCATAATCTCTGCAAGGTTATCGTCCATGCGTGTGCTTACCTGCCTAAGCGCTACAAGTTGGTTATCTATGTATATGTTTTCTAGTATGAAAGACGAACGATTGTACAAAATAAAAAAGGCGATAATTGTTATCACCAGCATTACGATATAAGCCATAAAGTAGCGCTTAAAGAATTTGCTTATGCCGCTTTTATTTGAGCTAATCATGTAGCTTAGCCCCCTTTGTTCAGGATTTCCATGGTGTAAAGAATATCAATGCATGCTAATTTGCCTGTTTACACACAAATAAAGAATTTCATCTTTGCACATGATAGCGCATATGTATAATCAATTCAACCGCATTTGCGCTGTGTTAGCGGCTTTGCACAATGCGGATAAGCTAAATGCATACTATATGTATAAATGCAACAAAATCTGTATTTGAGGGGTTATGCAAATGACTGCGCTGGCAACTCGCAAAAAGAGGAACCCTGTCCACAATTTCTTTTATAAGCGCAAGAGGACTTGGCAGCTTTATGTATTGGCGCTATTGCCATTAATACATCTGTTTATTTTCTCATACGGGCCTATGTACGGGCTTCAAATTGCCTTTAGAAATTTTAACCCGATAGAGGGCATATGGGGCAGCCCATGGGTTGGGCTTGACCATTTTGTACGGTTTGTAAACCTGCATATGTTTAGGCGGGTCTTGGTTAATACCCTTGCCATAAGTATATATGGCCTGCTGGCTGGTTTCCCGTTCCCTATCCTTTTGGCGTTCTCTATACACTATTTAAGAAGCAAGAGGTTTTCAAAAATCGTACAAACAACCACTTTTATGCCTCACTTGATTTCGGTGGTTGTATTTGTTGGTATCATCACCCAGTTTTTTTCTTTACGCACAGGCGTTATCAACAACTTGCTTATCGAGCCGCTTACAGGCGACAGGATTAACTTCTTGGGCCGGGCGCAATATTTCCGTCATATATTTGTATGGACAGGAGTATGGCAGAGCGCGGGCTTTGGTGCGATTATTTACTTGGCAGGCCTGGCCGGCGTTGACCCGTCTTTGCATGAGGCAGCCACAATTGACGGCGCATCCAAAGTACAGCGCATGTGGCATGTAGACGTCCCAAGCATATTGCCCACTATAACAATACTTTTCATATTGCAGATGGGTAATATCATAAGCGTTGGCTTTGAAAGAATCTTCCTTTTGCAAAACCCTATGAACTTATCTGTATCCGAGGTTATATCCACTTATGTATACAAGGTAGGCTTGATTGCACCCATACCGCAGTTTTCGTTTGCGGCTTCTATCGGGCTTTTTAACTCTGTTGTTAATGCAATAATGTTGGTTATAGCAAACCAGGTCGCCAGGAGAGTTGGCGATACCAGCCTGTGGTAGAAAGGGGGCCCAGCAAATGCAATCGTTTTCACGTTCTAAGTCAAAAATGAAGGAACCATTTGGCGACAGGGTTTTTAACTGGATTAACTTCTTCTTTGCCTTTGCATTTTTTATATTGGTATTGTACCCGCTTGTGTATGTTGTAAGCTCTTCGTTTAGCGACCCGCTTGCGATTATACAGGGGCGCGTGAGGCTTTTCCCTGTTAACCCTACGCTGGAGGGGTATATTACGGTATTCAGGCACAGCTCTGTTGTAACCGGCTATCTCAACTCTTTGTGGAACATGGTTGTTGGTACAAGCTTTAATGTGTTTTTGACTGTGTTGATAGCGTACCCGTTGTCCAGGAAGGACTTTTTAGACAGGGGTAA
>WQVY01000127.1 GCA_009785605.1 Defluviitaleaceae bacterium
CGGTCACGCAGGTGGAGTTGTGGATTCCGTTGGTGCTGGTCAGTGTGCAATTCATGCGGATGATAGTAGCGTTGGGGGCGTCGTTTTGGTTAAGAAGAAATATGTAAGGTTGGAAAACTGCGGTTGGTTGGTTAATCAACTGGCCGCAGTTTTACATTTACATGATGCCGTGTCACTTATAAAATATAAGTAGTTTCAAGAAAGGCGAATTTATATCCAACCCATTCACTTACAGCTATAATGTGCTTATTTAATGGGTGATGTGCTACGTGTACTTTTTCAAAATCTATCTCTGTAAATAATTTTTGATACATAACGGCATAGAGCCATTTACCCAAACTTCTGCCCCTGTATTGTTCCGTTACGCCTATTAAGAATTGGTATGGAAATCTTGGGTCATTGTTGTTTACAGCTACATTTGATTGCGCTACCATGTCGCCGCTTGCGTTAAAAACCATATAGCAATGATGGGTTATGTTGCGTTCGGCATTAGATTTAATGCGCCCTCTTAGTTTTTCAGGGCTTTCAACATACTGTACAAAACCATCCTCGGCTACATCCGGCATGGCTTCTTGTAGTTCGTTAAACAAATTGCAATACTGTTCGATATACTCCTCTGGTAGAGCATTAGAATAAACCATGCGCAAGTCATTGTTTTTTACTTGAAGTGCCTCTGCCGCTTCTTTTAACATGCCCACGTCAATATCTGTTTTTGTAAGTGTGTAGTTGTTACTTTTAAGCTGGACTTTGGTTGAAAGTTCTTTAAGCCGCTCATCAAATTCATTATCGTATGCAGTAATTGCAATTTGGCCATGCAGTTCCAACTTTTTTAGAATAAATTGGCGTAAGCAGTTATCCAAAGGAATACTAGCGGCCGTATCGCATAGCTTGATTATCAGCTTATATTGCTCTTTGCCACTCCAGTCAAAGCCTTTTACAAAGGCAAGTATACCGTGAATTTTATCGTTTTTGCACAATGAAAATAGTTCGTTGTCCTCGCCATTGAAAATAGGCAGATATGCGCTTTTGTACTCGTCGGCATTTTTGTATCTCTTTAGAAAGCCATATTTGTCAGTCATAATGCTGTCTGCGATGTACAAATTATTTGTTTCATCTATTGATAAATTCTGTGCGTCTATCTTGGTTATTTCGCAAATATCATTCGTTAACATTACTGCATCACCTCATTTTTTTGTTTTATGTCCATAAATGTCTCCTGTTCTGGCTTTCTAATCGATTGGCGCAGAATGCGCCTACCCAGCATACAGCTCCGTTACAATTTCAAACAGGCAATCATGGAACTGCCTGAAGATTTCTTCGTTTTCATGCAAGTCTGAATCGGTCATTGTTTTTGCGTACATGCTTTTGATGAATGCCTTGCGGTTTGCATTGATATTATAGTCGTCAGGCATAACCTTACGCTCTACCATTACAAATGTATCTTTCAACCAGTCGCACAGTTCTTTGACAGAAAAATAGTCACCCTTATAGCAGCCGGCCCATAGTACGCCACTTATGACTGCATCGGCAAGCCGTTCATCTTCCGTAGCCTCATAAACAAGGCTTTTGTTTGATACAAGCTGTCCTATGGCAGTAAGTATTTGCGTGATACCGTCATGCTCTACACAAAATGTCAGCACTTTCAACACATCTGCGATATGGGCTACAGAGTGCGCCCATCCCCTTTCTTTTACATAGCCACGATAATCATGCTCTTGGTCGATATATTGCATAACCTTGTGTAAAATCTCGACAATCTCTTTTTCAGTTAAGAAGGGATTATTGCTCTTGCGTTTGTATTTATCGTAATCAATACAGGTGTGTAACGTCAAAGAGGAAAATGACCTTGCAAACACAGTGTCCGTATCTTCTTCGCCAATGCCAAAAAACATATGCTTGTCATCAAGGCACGAAAAAGTTATGTGGCGTAACTGCTCTGCGGATAAAATATCTCCACTAGTCCATTCCCAAATAAGCTCATAAATGCCCTCACGCAATACAGAGTCAGTATCACCTATAAAGCGTAACATATCAGCTATAAAGCTATTCTTATCCATACTCTCGGGTATTTCATAGTCGCTATCAGCAATTTCAAGCACCAGTGCTTTCATTTCATCAAAATTTCGCATAAAAAATTCCTCACTTTCATTATTTGCGTTTGAAGTTTATTTACTTTCTTTTGTCAAGCCAAGCTATAGCCGCATCAGCCACCACCTTAATATTGTCTGTCTCAAAAGGTGTAGGCAAGCCAGCTTCTGCTATTAGCTCCACAAATGTTTTTGTACCGGCCAAAGCAGTTAGCTTTCTATATTTTGCCCATGCCGCCTTAGCATCTTCTTGGCTTTCTGCCCAAAAACCTAGTGCAACAATAAACGATAGGCAATAATCAATATAATAAAATGGGTCTTCGTAAATATGCGCTATGCTCTGCCATTGTCTGCCTTCGCCATGGTATGGCGTGTCTGTTAGGTCTAGCCATGGCCTGTATTTAGATTCCAGCGTCAGCCAGTATTCATTGCGCTGCGCAGGGGTCATTTCCGGATTTTCATATATATGGTGCTGGTATTCATCTACCATAGCACCATATGGCAAAAATGATAGCGCGACAGTCAGATGGCTTTCATAATATTTGTCCGTTTGTACTCCAAAAAAGCCCTCCATCCATGGCCATGTCAAATATTCCAAAGCTGTAGCATGTATCTCGCATGTTTCTAGCGTTGCAACTTGTAATATCGCAGGCTCAATATCCCAAGCCAAATGTGCGGCAAAAGCATGACCCACCTCATGGGTAAGCACATCCACATCTCCAGATGTGCCATTAAAGTTAGCAAAGATAAATGGCGACC
>WQVY01000128.1 GCA_009785605.1 Defluviitaleaceae bacterium
AAATGGAAAGCCCATATATCCTAATAACAGACAAAAAAATCTCGACTGTGCAAGAAATCCTTCCACTGCTTGAGCAAGTAGTACAAACCGGCGCAAAGCTAGTAATCATAGCCGAAGACGTAGAAGGCGAAGCCCTAACAACCTTGGTGCTAAACAAGCTTCGCGGCACTTTCAACTGCGCCGCTGTAAAAGCCCCAGGCTTTGGCGACCGCCGCAAAGCCATGCTAGAAGACATAGCAATCCTAACCGGCGGGCAAGTTATCTCGTCCGAACTGGGCCTAGAGCTTAAAGAAGCCACATTGGAATCACTAGGCCGTGCCAAAAACGTAAAAATCGAAAAAGAAAACACCATCATCATAGACGGTGCCGGTAACAAAGAAGAAATAGATGCCCGCGTAGCCCAAATCAAATCTCAAATAGAAGAAACCACATCTGAGTTTGACAAAGAAAAGCTACAAGAGCGTTTGGCCAAGCTGGCTGGTGGCGTAGCCGTTATTAAAGTTGGCGCCCCCACAGAAACAGAACTAAAAGAAAAGAAACTACGCATGGAAGACGCCCTGTCTGCCACCCGCGCCGCAGTAGAAGAAGGTATAATATCTGGCGGCGGCTCTGCCTTCATCCATGCAGCACCAAAAGTGCAAGTAATCATAGACAAACTAGCCGGCGACGAAAAAACCGGTGCCCAAATTGTCATGAAGTCACTAGAAGCTCCACTTCGCCAAATAGTAAACAACGCCGGGCTAGAAGGTGCAGTAGTTGTAGATGCGCTTAAAGGCAAAGAAAAAGGCACAGGCTTCGACGTACTGACAGAGACCTTCGTTAACATGGTAGAGGCCGGTATCATCGACCCAACCAAAGTAACACGCACAGCACTACAAAACGCCACAAGCGTAGCCGCGACTTTGTTAACCACAGAAGCCGTAGTTACTGACATCAAAGAGCCAGAGCCCCCAATGCCCCCAGGCGGCGGCGGTATGGGAATGATGTAGTGTAGCAATCCAATAACCAACCGATATAAAAAGATATAAAAAAGGCTGCAGCTACCGATATGTAAACCGGGGGCTGCAGCCTTTTTTGTGTTTAATTGCCAGCGCACCAATTAAGCGCATTAGCCAACATCTGCCCAAAGTGGGGATTATGCCACACATCCGCTGTATGACCCGGCGTTAGCACACACACCCGCCCTTTGCCTTGGGTGCGTACATATCCTGCAGCCACAACGCCGCCAGGGTCATAACCGCTTTCGCCTTCTATGCCCTGGGGCGGGGCGTATGCGGCGGTTATTATGTCTACATCGTTTGCTAGTATTTCTAGGTTATAGTGCTCGTCTACTTCGCAAAACATGCCCACATTGTTGGTTATGGGGTGGGGCTTTATGGGTTGTACCGTGACCGGGCACTGGTTTGGGTGGTAAGCAAATTTGCAGCCTACAAGCTTATCAAGCGTGGCTGTGTGTGTGCCGGCCACTGTGCCGCTATGGTTTACCAGAAGCCCGCCGCCGCCTTCTACATATTGGACAAAAGCGTCTTGTACGGCGCTTGTCTTCCATGGAGACAGGTCTTGGCTGGAGGTATGGTCGCTTTTGGACATGACAACAACAGCGTAGTTGCTTAGCACTGCTGGGTCAAACTTACTCGCGTCTTGGATTACGTCAATTGTGAATCCTTTGTCGCTAAAGGGCATAAGGCCATCTGATGGTATGTTCCCCGGATGGTATTGGTCGTCGCACAGTAATAAAATGTTCATATATTCCTCCTTGGTTTTATTATAATCATAGCATACCGTCATATGATACTAATCTCAAATAAAATCTGAGAATTTGCCCAAATAGAAAATATCAGGTATTAGTGATTTTTCGTTTGGGCAAATTTACATTTTACTTGAGATTAGTATGAGTTGTCGCAAAATGTGCCCATTGCATAGGACAGATTTATTAATTTTGTATTTTTATTAAATATCTTGACAAAATTTTTCACCAATATATAATCTTCTTAATAAGTTGTTAACAAATGATTAATATTTTTCGGGGGATACATATGAATAAATTTAGCAGTTTGCGCTATTTATTTGCAGTTGTACTGGCATTTGGCCTGGTCATAGTTATGGGGCAGGTGGCATTTGCGGACACGTATGTGACAATAACCGGCAGCACAGTAAATGTACGCTCCCAGCCAGAAATAAACGAATATAATCGCATAACCACAATATCCATGGGTGATACAGTCCGGGTTGTGGGTGTGTATGGGGATTTTTATCGTGCATATGTACCAGGCGTTGGTTATGCATATATCGCCCAAGAGTGGACACGGTTTTACCAGACCACTGGCACAGTAACAGCCCCCGCAGTATGGATTTTTGACTTGCCAGACACCTTATATGGCGAGCCGGTAAGCGTAGCAGTTGAAGGTGACAGGCTTACTGTTGTATCGTACTACGGCAATTGGTACGGCGTAATGTTTGAAGGTGCACTGGCCTATATAGGAAGGCCGCACATATCCGTGCCAAGCTTTGTAGATGTACCCGCGGCCCGCAGCGGCAGCATGACAAATAGCGATATCCAAAACGAAGTAGTAGAGAGAGCGCTAACATTCCTTGGCCGACCATACCGCTGGGGCGGGAACGGGCCGTATTCTTTTGACTGTTCTGGGTTTGTTATATATGTATTAAGTCCCTTTGGCGTTACACTTCCGCGCCGCTCTAGGGATATGGT
>WQVY01000129.1 GCA_009785605.1 Defluviitaleaceae bacterium
GTGGATATGTTCCCGCGTACGCCCCATGTGGAGGTTGTAGCGCTGCTGCAGCGAATGGGGGCAAACCAATGAAGGGCAAGCCAGAAATATCAGATGCAGAATATCAAGTAATGAAAGTCATCTGGTTGGCAGGTGTCCCAATCAGCACCAACGAGGTCGTACAAAGGTTGGAGGCACACACAGCATGGAAGCCAAAAACCATACACACACTACTTTCGAGGTTAGTGAAAAAAAACGCACTCCAATATAAAAAAGAAGGCCGTGTATTCGTCTACACCCCATTGGTAAAGGAATCTGAAATATTGTCTGCAGAAAACGATAATTTCCTTAACCGGTTTTATGGCGGTGCACTCAACCCCATGGTAGTAAATTTACTGGAGCAAGACAAACTGTCCGATGACGACATTGCCATGCTTAAGCGTATCTTAGACCAAAAATTATCTGAGCAGGTGAGCCAATGAGTACATTCATCACCTTTTTTTTGATGGCAACTGCTCTTTCTTCTGTTTGGATTTTGTTCATTTTGATTTTTAAAAGAATACTTAAAAATCATATATCGGCAAGGTGGCAGTACAATTTAGGGTTATTATTTTTTGCCTTATTAATAATGCCGCTAATGCCCAGCAGCTTTTTTGCATCTTTAAACATTGGCGGGTGGCTAAGCCAATGGCTAAATACATTTTCTTCATATGGAGCGGCAATTTCAGGCATAGGCACGACCCCTGGCGATATTGACGGCGGCGTATATGGGGCGGCTGGGTTTCAAGATTTTGCAATTTCTGTAAACCACAACGCACCGGGATATCTATTGACGGTTATAATGGGCATATGGGTTATGGGCGTAATCGCTACTGCATTTGTTGTGCTGTATTGCAACAAAAATCTTAGGCTAATCAAGGAATCCGTAAAACCTGTCAAAAATGAAGATTTGCTTTCATTGTTCCTACAATGCAAAGATGAAGTTGGTATCAAGAGTGATGTAATGCTTGGCTCATCCATAATGGCAAAAACGCCAATGACGATGGGGTTTTTAAAAGCCCAAGTAATTCTACCAGCGGGCAAAATGTCACTAAGCGATGCGCGTTTCGCCATGCTGCATGAGCTTACGCATTGCAAAAACAAAGATGTCCAATTCAATACCCTTATGTGTTTATTTCAAATATTGTACTGGTTTAACCCTTTGGTACATTTTGTGTTTAAGCAGATGCGCTTGGACAGAGAGTTGGCGTGCGATGCCTCTGTACTAGAGATTCTGCCAAAAGAGTCTCATGCTGGCTATGGGGTAACATTGCTTAGCTTTGTAAAGTCGCTTTCGACTCCAAAAGTGCCATCTTTTGCTGCACGAATGAGCGATTCTAAGCCGCATATCATTAGGCGTGTAAGACACATTACATCATATACCAGCGAATCGGGTCTGATGAAAATAAAAAGCATTTGCTTGTTTTTTGTGATGTTGCTTCTTGTTTTTTGCAAAATACCAATTATCTCTGCATTGGCTAACAATGAAGATGAGCTATATCATTTTAATGCCGACAATGTATCTTATACAGACCTTTCATATTTCTTTGATGGTTTGGTGGGAAGTTTTGTCCTTTATGATATAAATGCCGGCTGGTACATTATCCACAACCCAGATATGAGCGTGACAAGGGTATCGCCAAATTCTACATACAAAATAATTAGCGCACTAGTCGCTTTGGATACTGGTGTCTTGGATGCGGGCTACACCGGGCGTGAATGGGATGGAACAGTACATATTTTTGAAGCCTGGAATCAGCCCCAAACTCTAACATCAGCTATGCACAGCTCCACCAACTGGTATTTTCAAGACTTGGATGCACAGGTTGGGGTAGAGCGGCTAACTTTTTATTTGACGCAGCTATCTTACGGAAACCGCAACATATCCGGCGGCATAGCAGATTTTTGGATAGAATCGTCTTTGCGTATTTCACCGCTAGAACAAGTGAGAGTCTTGGCAAACATATATAGGGGTGAATCTATATTTGAAGCCAAACACGTGAGCGCCGTAAAGTATGCACTACGGCTTTCGGAAATAGACGGGGCTGTGTTATCAGCAAAAACCGGTACCGGCATTGTAAACGGCAGCACCATAAATGGCTGGTTTACAGGATATGTGGAAACAGGAAGTAATACATTTATTTTTGCAACATATATACAAGGGGACAATGGCAGTGGCAGCGTAGCAGCACAGATAACGCTTTCGATATTGGAGAGTATGGGTATCAAGAGAGGATGATAAATTTTGCTTAACTTATCAGCAGCAAAAATACTACTTACATCTGCAGGATTTGAAACAGAAGCAATTAAAACGGCTTTCCTTGGTTTTTTGGACAAGCCTGTTATAAATGCAAAAGTATTGTTTATACCCACTGCCGCCAATAACGCAGGTGCGATTGCATTTTTGCCAAAATGCATGAATGACCTACTTAAAGTAGGTTTCTTGGCAGAAAATATTCATGTTTTTGACTTGCATCGCAGTTTATCGCTTGAAGAAATATCTATATACGATGCTATATATTTTACAGGCGGAAGCCCCCCATACTTGATGGAGCGTATCAACAAAACAGGCTTTAATATACCACTCAACGAGTTTGTATGTCGTGGTGGCATTTATGTAGGGGTAAGTGCGGGGAGTTATGTTGCCGCA
>WQVY01000130.1 GCA_009785605.1 Defluviitaleaceae bacterium
AGGTTACAGACTATATAACCCTCTATGGTCTTCTGGGCTTTATGGTGGCATTATGTATAGCGGTCTTGGCTGTGTATACCTCTCGTGTGGATGTATCGCAGATATTAAAGTTGGGGGAGGATTGATTATAGATGAAAAAAATACTAATGGAAACAAAGGACGTAAAGCGCGGCTTCCCCATGGGCGGCGACACGTTTTGGGCTCTTAAAGGCCTAACAATGAACATCGCCCAAGGCGAGCTTACAATGCTGCAAGGGCGCTCCGGCAGCGGCAAAACTACCATGATGAATATGCTTGGGGCATTGGATTATCCAACACAGGGAGACATTCTATTTAGCGGCTCGTCCATCACAAAAATATCCGACAAAAAACGGGATAATATACGCAGCAAGGAGATGGGCTTTGTGTTTCAGTCCGTGGCCCTGGTGGGTATGATGACCGCCTTTGAAAATGTGGAGTTTATCCTGCGCATAAGCGGATATCCAGCGACCGAACGCAAAAAACGTGTAGAGGCCTGTCTGGAAAAGGTAGGCCTGGCGGCACGTATGTATCATATGCCATCGGAGCTTTCCGGCGGAGAGCAACAGCGCGTGGCCATAGCCCGGGCTATAGCTCACCATCCAAAGATAGTTTTTGCTGATGAGCCCACAGCCCAGCTTGACACCGCAGTAAGCTTGCAGGTCGTAAAGATCTTTAAAGATTTGATAGAGCAAGAAGGCACAACCGTTGTAATGACCACCCACGATCCCGGACTTATGGAGATAGCGGACAAAGTGTATGAGCTGGAAGACGGTATGATTATCAATGAATTGTAGGGGGATTACATATGAATCCTAAAGACCAAGTAATTGTGGCAGAAAACCTGGTGAAGATATACAAAACCAAGGACACGGAAGTCTTGGCCCTGCAAGGCCTGGACCTTGTTATCGAGCGCGGCGAGGTTATGGCTATAATAGGCAATAGCGGCAGCGGCAAATCTACCTTACTCAATATGATAGGCGGCCTGGACAAACCCTCTGCCGGTAAGCTATTTGTAGACGGCAAGGATTTGTTTAAGCTGGGAGAAAAAGACCTGGTGGACTACAAAACCACAACCGTGGGTTTTGTGTGGCAAAACAACGCCCGCAATCTTATACCCTACCTTTCTGCCGTAGAAAACGTAATGATGCCCATGCAGTTTAACCACATCAATCCCATAAAAAACAAACGCTTTAGAGCCATGAACCTGCTTGAGCTTATGGGCATGGAAAAACGGGCAAAACACCGCCTAAGCCAACTTTCCGGCGGCGAGCAGCAACGTGTGGCCATAGCCCTGGCCCTGGCCAACCACCCTGCCGTGCTTCTTGCGGACGAACCTACAGGCAGTGTGGATACCCAAACCACGCAAATTATTCTGGATATGTTTAGAATTGTCAACAAAGAGCTAGGCACCACCATTGTAATTGTAACCCACGACCAGGAAGTATCAAAAAATGTGGAGCGTGTTGTCACCATACGCGATGGCAAAACTTCAAGTGAACTTATAGCGACCCACGGTTATGCCGACAAGCTTGCAGGCATAGAAGGCTTTAGCCGCGGCATCGGACCCCAGGTAGAGCTGGCTGTACTAGACCGGGCAGGACGTTTGCAAATCCCTCGACAGCTTCTTGATAAAATGGGACTTGAGAGCAATAGAGTGCATGTTCATATGGATGACGAAAATCGCGTAATTCTAACCGCGCCAGATAAGGTGCAGTAATAGTATAATATTATGCCATAAATTGAGCAATATAAAAAAGAACCCCCCAAGGAGGCCGGTACAAATGATAAAACACTGGATTAAAAAACTACTGTGGATTGTATTTGCGATAGGATTATTAGCCGTAGCGGTAAACATGTTTATGGGGCCGCATAATATAGCGGCAGGCGGCCTTACGGGGCTGGCCATAATTTTAGAATCCTGGATAAATATAGACCGCACCATTACTGTTTATATTGGAAACGCCATTGTGATAGTGGCCGCCTTTATTTTTCTTGGTAAAGAAGTAGGCATAAACACAATAATAGGCGCGGGGTTACTGCCCGTGGCCATTGATATTGTGCCCCGTATTAATTTGGTGGAAGACAGAATGCTGGCTATGATTGTAGGCAGTGTTATCTTTGGCGTTGCGGTATCCATAATGTACAAAAACAACGCATCTAGCGGGGGCACAGCCGTGCCGCCCCTTATATTTAAGAAATATTTTGGACTAAAACCATCCATAGGCATGTTTGCAACAGATGGTGTTGTGGTCGCTTTGTCTCTGGCAGTGTTTGATACAGATTCATTCTTCTTTGCTGTGTTGTCTATTTTTATTACCATGATGGTGATGGGGTATATCGAAAATGGCTTGACCAAGCGCAAAGAAATTAAGATTATCAGCCCGCAGCACGATGTTATTCTTGCGGATATCACAAAACACCTTGGCAAAAGCGTCACAATATTACCTGCAAAGGGTTCATATTCCGGGCAGGCCACGCCCATGCTAATGCTGCTGATTGATTCAAGTGATTACAGAAAATTAATTGAAATTGTTGACAAATACGACAAAACCGCCTTTATGGTTACTACGGTTGTGTCTGATGTGCATGGTCGCGGGTTTACTTATGGGTCGGGTAGTGTG
>WQVY01000131.1 GCA_009785605.1 Defluviitaleaceae bacterium
CTGGTAGGCCGTACCGTACCCGGCCGTACATCCCTACCCATTTTAGAATGCATTCTATTTAAGGCAGAAGAAGGCGTAGGCATTACCCTATACGCCAGTGACACAGAAATGTGCATAAACACCGCCCCCATACCCGCAGACATAGAGGTCTCTGGCGCGGTAGCCCTTAACGCACGCCTTTTTACAGACATAATAAGAAAAATGCCAGGGGACTATGTTCAACTAGAAACCGACGAGAAACTTATGACCCTGTGCAAAAGCGGCCAGGCCAAACTAGAAATATCCGGCCTACCAGCAGATGAATTCCCCTTGGTAGACGAGGAAGAGCTTGTGGGTGCTAAGGACAACTATGTACTAAAGTCCCAAACCCTTAAAGATATGATTAGACAAACCATTTTCTCTGTTTCCATTGACCCTAGCAAGGTTATCCTTACAGGGGAATTGTTAGAAATTGTGGATAACTCCTTGCGTGTTGTGGCCGTGGATATGTTCCGCATCTCTTACAGGGAAGTGGACTTACCAGAAGGTACAAATGACGCCAGCGTGGTTGTACCAGCCAAAGCGCTAAATGAGTTAAGCCGCGCCATTTCGGGGGATAATGAAGAAGAGATCAGTTTCTATTTCACCGATAAGCGGGCATTTTTCCAAACAGACCAGTTTACTATGTCCGCCAGGCTGCTAGAAGGCGAGTTTATAAGATATAACCAGATTTTCAACCAAGATTTTTCTTCCAGCATGGTTATAAACCGGACTCAGATGCTTAACTCATTGGAGCGCAGTGTGCTTGTGGCAATGGAAAACCGCCAGATTTCTATTACCCTGGATATACGGGACGATTTGCTTGTGATTACCTCACGTTCCGACAAAGGGCATACCTATGATGAAATCGCCTGTGAAACAGATGGCACTGATATGACAATCTACTTCAACCCGCGCTATCTACTGGACGCACTGCGTGCCATTGAAGACGAGAGTGTAATTATCAAATTCAACACGCCACGTAGCCCATGCACTATCCAAAGCGTAACCGACGCCACACAAACAAAGTATAAATACCTAATTGTGCCGCTAAGAAGCCCCAATTAACCCGATGTATGTTGACAACATTTCCACCACAGGCTTTAGAAATCTTTCCTTGGAAGGTGTTAAGTTTTCGGCGGGTACAAATATTTTGCATGGCAACAATGCACAGGGCAAGACCAACATACTAGAGGCGATATACTTTTGTGCACTAGGGCGCAGTTTGCGTGCAGACAATAATCGTGAGCTAGTGCGTTTTGGCGGGGACTCGGCCCATGTTAGGGTAGATGTTTACAGGGATTATTCCTTTATTATTGACGCCCATATACAAGTAAACGGTAGCAAAACCGCCAAGACTTTCGCCATAGACCGTATGGCCGTAAAAAATACCCGTGAGCTATTTGGCCGCCTGATGGTGGTGTTATTTTCCCCAGAAGATTTGCGGCTCATAAAGTCCGGCCCCGCCGAAAGGCGGCGTTTTATGGATATGGAGATATGCCAGCTTTCCCCGGTGTATTACAGCGATTTGCGTGACTACTACCGCGGGCTAAGGCAACGTAACCAACTGTTAAAGCTACTAAAACGCGACCGCAATCAGCTAGATAGCTTACCCATTTGGGATCAACAACTAATGGCAAGTGGCCGCAAAATAATAAAAACCCGCGCCGCCTTTGTAGCCAAGATATGCGACATAGCCAAAGAAATACACAGTCGCATCACAGATGGCAAGGAAGTGCTTAGCCTAACATACCAGCCCAATGTGCAAGATGTGGATAACTATGCAGAACGGCTTGCCAGATCACACGAGCGGGATATTGTTAGCGGCACCACTTCCGTAGGCATTCACAAGGACGATGTCCTGTTTATGATAAATGATATACCGGCACGTAATTTTGGCTCCCAAGGTCAACAACGCACCGCGGCCCTTTCTGCAAAGCTTGCAGAAATAGAAATTATGCGCAGCAGTGTAAATACCACGCCGGTGCTACTGTTAGACGATGTTTTATCAGAGCTAGACGGCAACCGCCAAAAATTCCTGCTTACACAAATCATGGATTTGCAAACCATTATCACCTGCACCGGCCTTGAAGATGTACTGGCAAAAGGCATGTCCGACGCCAATATAATGCTTGTCAAGGATGGGGAAATCTTTTAGTAGGTTTTGATGATTTGGGAAAAAGCGCTCTATCGTTTTTTGCGTCCGTTCTGGATCCTGCTCAACCAGATTACGTTTTTTTCGCTTTTTTAAGCAATATATTTCAGTTGAGGGTAGCGCCCTCATTTCAATGGAGGCATAGAATGTCCACAGAGTACACAGCAGACAGTATACAGATATTAGAGGGCCTGGAAGCGGTTAGAAAACGCCCCGGCATGTACGCCCGCAACACT
Source organism: Defluviitaleaceae bacterium (assembly GCA_009785605.1). Lineage (GTDB taxonomy): Bacteria > Bacillota > Clostridia > Lachnospirales > WQUN01 > WRAN01. Next base: position 2,410 of record WQVY01000131.1, read on the forward strand.
TCCGTGGAGGGGCTACACCACCTGGTTTACGAAATAGTAGACAACGCCGTAGACGAGGCCCTCATGAACGAGTGCGATAGTATCCAAGTCCGCATTTTCCCCGATAACAGTGTATCTGTTAGGGACAATGGCCGTGGTATC
>WQVY01000132.1 GCA_009785605.1 Defluviitaleaceae bacterium
AGACCATTTTGTAGAAATTTTTGGTGTTACCCCTGATTACAATACGCCACTCGAACAAAATATATTTCTGTCCCAAGATGATATGCAAAGTTATTTGAAAAAAATATACACGAAAACCATGCGTGTTTTTAGTAATCTGACCGACGAAAATTTAGGGAAGCCGATTATCAACGGTGGTAGCATGGAATACACGCATATGGACGTAATTATCGGGCAAATCCGTCATATTATGTATCATGTCGGATATTTAAACAGTTTCTTGAAGCGTGAAAATTCGCCTGTGTCTAACTGGTATGCGCACAACGAGGGTGAAAAGTTAAAATTTGAAAAATAAGCGGTCAACCGCCGAATACGCATTTGTGACGTTGTTTCAACCCTTCGTAGCACGCATTATAATACAAATACATCTCTAAAATAACAGCGGATACCACCATAAACGACATATGGTATCCGCTGTTATTTATATTAGCAAACTGGCATACAATCCCCACCTATCCCTGCTTTTTTACCTCCATGCCATACGGTGCAAGTTCAACAACGTGACTTGCACCCTTCCACATACAGCTGGCTTTTTGTGGGGTAGGGGAATTGTTGATAAACACCATCCCCTGTGGGAAAACGGTGCACTCCACCAGTGGGCTATCTGTTACGGCATCTGCTGACTTTGAGCCTGTACTGCTAAACAATAATAGGTTTTGTAGTGCCCGGGTGGCATCTGTGCTTAGTACAAAGTCAGACATATAAATCCCGGCCCCCGCACCAAAGGAGTTGATTGTAACCACTGGCAGGGGTTTTTCGTCGCCTTTGGCTATTGGTGCTGCCGCAAGCACTTTGGCTGTGCCGTCTGTCAAATGCACGCCCTTGCGTGCAGGTGGCATATATCCTTTTGGCAAAAGCTCGGCTGTGTCTTGCTGTTCAAACGCCCAGCGCCCGTGGCAGGCCTTCTCACCATTGTCTATATCTGTGCCAAGTACGTGAGCCATGCGCAGGTATGTGTTATAACCAGGCAAGGCACTTGGCTCGCCTATTCCCATAAACACGCCACCCTTATGCACCCATGCGGTTAATGTTTCTATAAGCGCGGCATCCTGCCAATAAGAGCCACCACTCCAGGCGCTTCCGGCTTCCCCGGCATTGATTATGATATCGACCCCTTGGGGCACGCCATTGGCCAAATCTTCAAAGGATAAGAACTTTACGTCAAAGGGCAGTCCAGACAGTGCCTCTAGCACATGTATTAGCATGTGCCCGTCTGTCTCGTGAAAATGGCCCGAAAGCGTCCAAGTACGCAAGGCCCCCCACGCGTGCAATATCCCTATTGTAGGCTTAAACACATGTGGCGCACCGCCATCATGTAGTGCAGAAATGGTATCAAACTCCGCCAATATCTGGTCCATAGCCTGTGTAAAACATGGGTAGCCTTCTGTAAGGCTTAGATAACCACCTAGGCCAGAACGTTCTATTTTCTTGCGCAACAATGCCCGCCTTACACTAATCCAATAATTGAGCGCATCCTCTCCAGGCCGCCCACCAGGCGAAAACGTTGGCGCGCCGCCAAGCCCAACCGGGAACAAATATGGGTGGAATCTTATTTCCTTAACAGGTACATCCACATCTGCACAAAGCCGCGCTTCATAACCAGAGAATACACATTTTATAAGCCCGTCAAAGCCCATCTCGTGAAAATGGCCGCTGTATGGCTCCATCCCCACCCAGCTATCATCGTAAAACACATATGCTTTTTTGCCTGCGGCGTGGATGATATCCACCAACTCACGGGTAGCCTTGCGTACATATGCGCCTATAAAGTCCATCCAGTCACGCTTTTTTTGGCTTGGGACACGGTGGGTTGCGCAGTACTTGCCCTGCCTCACGAAATCTTCTGCCGTAAGCTTGTACCCGTAAGCCTCGCTAAAGTCGTCCAAAGCTTCTGGGCAAACGGTGAAGTCATAGCTGGCCCAGTCTGTAAACAAGTGCCGGTTGCGTAAGTCAGAGCCCCAAATCCATGCAAAGTTATAAAACAGTGCCGTAAACCGCACAACATTGGAATGTGGGTGGTTTTTGCACCAATCTACAAACCATTCCTTTAAATATTCCTGCGCATGGTCGGCATAGGGGTTGAGCTGCATTAGGCGCTCCTTATCCCAGTTGTTTGTTGTGTGGTTGTACATAGAAATTTCTTCCCAGTCCCGCCAGGCTAGGAAGCTTACGGTGTATTGCCGGTATGGTTGTGTGCGTATGGTTACTACTCCGTTTTTGTAATCCCAATCGTCATTTGAAAGTGGTGTGTCGGCAGTACGGTCATATACTTGCCAGTAGGGCATGGCGTTGGGGCTGTCGTTTATGCTTAGCTGTAGCTCGAAAAAACCGTCCATAAGGCGGATTTCTAGCTCATTGCCTGTGGCCGTCTTGGGCGCGGTACATAGGAATGTTTGCTGGCGTGCATGCATGTTTTCCCGTATCCAGGGGTTATGCTCCCTTATTGGGCAGATAGTAGAATATATCTCATATCCTGCCTG
>WQVY01000133.1 GCA_009785605.1 Defluviitaleaceae bacterium
ATACCATTGCGGGATACAAAAAACCGCATGAAAAGAGCAGTAGCAATACTTATGGCGTTGATACTAATAATGGGTACTGTGCCGGTGAATATAATAGCGGAGGGATACCCGACAGACGGCGGTACAGGCTACGAATATGCGTATGCGCCAAGCCCCGAGGCAGAGGGCGAACATAGCGACACACCGGACGATACTTATGCTTACGACACAGTAGGCACGCCCGACTATAACTACGACTATGTGCCGGAAGATGAAGACTACGAAGCAGATGACTACGACCAAGACACACAGATAGACCTAAACTTCCCACAGGGCGAAGACAACCACTACCCATTTTTCCCACCTGCGACAGACTCCCCACAGGACTGGCAAAACTACGACTACGACCAACACACATTTTTCCCACTGGTGACGGATATACACTATATCTTGCACATGCAGGACGGTTTTATATACTTTGGCAGTGCTACTTGCTGGGATAGCCTAAACTTTGAGCCGCAGCTTATAGAACTGGCAACAGTGTGGGAAGTGGTTGTACACCACTTTGATAAAGACTACTGGCAGGCGCATGAGCGGTTTAATGAAAAGGAGTTGCGCTTCCGTTGCTTTTATGTGCCACAAATTTTGCGATAATCACGAAGATGCAGAAGAAGTTGTGCAAGATACTTTCCTAATTGCCTTTAAGAAAACTTCTGACTTACAATTCAATACATTTACTGCCTACTTGGCTTATTTGCGAAAAATTGCAATACACGAAAGTTTCCGAAAGCGTAAAGCAAGCAGCCGCAGAGCAGAGTATTTTGTATCCTCGGACAAACTGCCGGAAGATTACAAAGAACTGGACGAAAACATTTTACCTGCGGAAGCACTGTCGAACAAAGAGCGCAGGAAACACCAACCGAGCCGACAGTCGTAGAACCGCCACCAATACCGCCACCACTTGAACCACCAACCGAGCCGGAAGAAGAACCAGAGCTATACGAACCCGAACCAGTCCACATAGACAGGACGGCAGAAATACTGGCAGCACTGGCTACAGCCAACAATGCACAAGATGTAAACCGTATTATAAGCTATTTCAATTTTACTTTCGAGCGGCAAATGTTTGGCTCTATGGACGAGCAGTTTAGGTTTTATGTAACCAACGAGGGCAGCGGCGACATTCTAATTGGTATGGCAGCCCTAGAAGATGGCACAGGTTGGCGCATGCGGTTCAAGCATTATGCAGACGGTCAGATACCGTCAAGCGCATCAGACTTGCTTCGGTGGATGGACTAGTTGGATAAGGCCAAACAAAAAGGCACCTTTTCAGATGCCCCGGTACTACTTAGCCAGCTTATAAAGTGCGTATTGGTTAAGCGAAACGCCCTCTTGCTTGGCTTCAAGTGTTAGCCGTTGATGCAGGGTTTTAGGCACTCTAAGGGTAAATTTCCCGCTGCTGTTGCCCTCTGCCAAAGGTTCGGGTACTTCAAAGCCGTTAGAAAGTTTAGTTTCAATCCAGCCCTCCATAGCCTCGCGAAGATTCGCCAATGTTTCCTCACCGGTTTCACCGTCAGACATACAGCCGTCAAGTTCCAGCACTTTACCAATGTAGTAAAATTCGCTTTCGTCTTGATACGGTTGAATGATGAGGGTATATGGCAAGTTCATATAGTACGATACGTTTTTATCCATGTTTTACACTCCTGCTTTGCTAAAACAAATCCGAGTGCGTACCCGTTCTGGTAAGGTACAAGATAAGCGTATCGTCTGAAATCTCGTAAATCAAAAGCCAGTCGGGTGTTATGTGGCACTCTCTACAACCTGTGTAGTTGCCTTTAAGCGGGTGGTCAAGATACTTTTCCGGCAGCGGTTCGCCGCTTGCCAAGATAGAAACAACGGCTTGCAAAAGTTTAACGTCATAACCACGCTTTTTGATAGCCTTATAGTCCTTTTTGAAACGGGAAGCCATTTCCAACTTATATTTAGTTGTCATCGCTCTCAAGCTCCTCAAAAAGTGCCTCTACGCTGTCAAAGCCCTTGCGCAGATGCGGATTACGCTTCATTTCCTGAACTTCTTCAATAGCGGCTACGGTTACAGCGTTAGGGACATTGGCTGAAATTTCAAAAGGTATCATTTGCCGCCTTACAACGGTTTTGGCAAATACGGTAAATGCCGCAGTCATAGACAAACCAAAATCGTCACAAAGGTTATCAAAATCACGCTTCAAGTCCTCATCCATGCGTATATTAATACTTGTTTGAGCCATGTAAACACATCCTTTCATATTTGGTATTATAACCATTATATAGCGAACGTATTTACAACGTCAACAAGTTTGTGTGCGTAATTTGGATTTAACATAATCAAAAAAAGGGCTAACCCCCAAAAAAGGAGACATAAAAATGTTGCAAATACCATTGCGGGATACAAAAAACCGCATGAAAAGAGCAGTAGCAATACTTATGGCGTTGATACTAATAATGGGTACTGTGCCGGTGAATATAATAGCGGAGGGATACCCGACAGACGG
>WQVY01000134.1 GCA_009785605.1 Defluviitaleaceae bacterium
AATATTATGACGAATAAAAATAGCACAAGCACCACAGACAGGCGCATGAGATACACACGCCAAGCAATCGTTACAAGTGCTTTTTTACAGATGCCAAGATTTTTGTACGCTGGCGAGTTTGCCAGAAATAGAATAAGCAACAACGCACGTAACCTATATACCCTACTTCTTGACCGCCACAAGGTTAGCATAAAGAACGGTTGGTATGACGAAAGCGGCGAAGTGTATATATACTTCAAGCGTGAGGAAATGGAACAGCAGCTCGGCGTATCGGAGCGTACCGTCACTAAAGTCATGCAAGAATTAAAAGACCTTTCGCTGGTAGAGGAAAAGAAACAGGGGCTTAACAAGCCAAACAAAATTTATCTTCTTTCACCTGTTATTGGTGACGGCGAAAATCCCGACCCATATGTAGAGCCTGCTCCCGATTATAACCCCGATTCAGAAGATGAATATACAGACTACAATCACGACCACGAAATTACTACGCCTATGGAAACGCAACACCTACACTGCCAGCCCCTTAATATTTGCACTTCTGAACCCGCAAATTTTACGGCACATAAGCCGCAAAATCTAAGCCCGAATTATAGTAACTATAATTATAATAAGTCTAGTTATAATGAGTTGAGCAATACTACTGCTACTGCCGCAAGCGGCAGAGGCGGCGGCGAAATACCATACCCGCAAATTCTCGAAGGGTACAATCAGCTTTGCGAAACAACCAACCTTCGCCCCATCCGCTCCATAACAGGCAAGCGCAAAACCCACACAGTCGCACGGTTCAAAGAATATGGACTAAGCGGCTTTTTTAATGCGTTTGATAAGGTAGCCGCAAGCATTTTTCTTTGCGGCGGTGGGGATAGAGGTTGGAAAGCAGACTTTGACTGGCTTATATCCCCTGCCAATATGCAGAAGGTTTTAGAGGGCAAGTATGACAACGACCAGTGCAACATACCCACGCCACAACAGCGGCCTAACGAACCACGAAATACAGGCAACACAAATAAAACCGAACGGCCAGACCCATTCTTAGAAAGGGCGATGACGGCATATGCAACAGCAACCCGCCAAGCAACAGCATGAGTTGGCACAAATAAATAACACGCCAACTTTCGCAGAGTTAGCCAAAAATCAGCTTATGCACAAATATGGCATGACGGTGCAAGAATGGGCAATCTATGATGCCGAAATTTCTATAGGCTTATTAAAACTACGCACGGCATTTCCAACCCAAACACGCAACTACAACGACAAGGAACACGATATGCTAATAACTTTATGGCTTGAAATATTTGTAGCGATAGAGCCGGGTATATTCCATGAGGCCATCATGCGCTTTATAGCCACAGACCGCAAAGGCTTTTTCCCTTCCCCCGGTCAAGTCATGGGGATTGTTGAGGACATAAAAACCGAGCGTGAGTGGCAAGCAGAAGAAGAAAGAGCCGAGGCAGAGGCAATCCGCTGGCAACAAATTCAACAGCGCATAGACAACGGCGAAAACTGCTCAACTTGTAAATTCTGCGAACATAGAGATACCCCGCAAAAGCTAGGAAGTGCTAAAACCGAAGTGCAATTGTACTGCCAAAACTCCGACAGTTTCAAGTACGAAGGCCAGTACGGACACGGCACGGTGGCAACTATCCTATGTGAGCATTACGAAAAAAAGTTAGCGGATTAAAAGAGTGAAGTAACGCACTGGTTTTGCGTTCTTCACTCTTTTTCGTTTCAAATTTAACAATAAAAATCAGAAAGGTATGTGCAAAAATGAACATTCAAGAAACACAGGCAAACAATGATGTCGAGGTTTCATATAGACTTGCAAGCGGTAAATATATTACCGTTGAAGTTTCCCCCGAGATAGAGGAGTGGTTAGAAACAACCGACAGGAAAATTCGCACACAAAGTAGGCAAGACAGGCGGCGGCTAGGTTTCGTAGCAGATGTAGACACGTTGGATATGAAACACAGGCTTATACAAGAGGACACAGCCGAAACGGTTATGAGAAACGAAACATATCGCCAACTATTTCAAGCGATGGGCATGTTATCGGAAGTACGCAGATACAGGGTATACCTTTATTATTTTCATGGCTTAAAATTCAAAGCAATAGCCGATTTGCAAAATGTCACTGGCAACGCAGTATCTCGTTCCATTAGAGAGGCATGTGAGGTAATGAGAAAATACATTGCCACTCTGTAGGGGATGGAGGGCGTGTTTTACGACCCCTTTGCAATGCCGTTTGGTTATGCCTTTTAACTCTGCTCTTTGGAGGAGGCCGGGTGTGGGCTGGCCCACGGTTTTACTAACTATAAACTACCACTTACTAGCGTAGGCGGTTCAATGGGTACAATGAGCGGAGCGAAAGCGGGGTGCAGGGTGATTTTCCCTGCTCCCCGTTTTCGGCGCAGCCATTGCACCCATTGAACAAACATAGTCAAGGGTTTAAGCGTAGCGTCCCTTGACTATGTTTGAGCCGTAGCGGATGGATGCGCAAAGTATAC